>JBDUCB010000147.1:0-14009 GCA_040003695.1 bacterium | reverse complement strand
TGTCGTCTCCTCAATAGGCCTAACCCACAACGTGCCCTCTCGTCGCGGCTTCGCCGTCTGATGTGCGGAAGGTCTGTGACCTTCCGGAACGACCTCTCAATGTTCTGGGGCTACGCCCCTTTGATTTTCCATTCGCGGGCGCAGCCCTTAAGAATCTCACCAGCGTCGGAAGGTCAAAGACCTTCCGCACATCAGTCGGCGGAGCCGCGGCGGTTTCCTATCTCGCATAGACATTGATGTCTTCCAACACCACATTACGATCAAGCGACAGTGCGTAAATCAGCGTTTTCGCCATATTCGCAACGTGGATGAATCCTTCGCGCGGTGCTTGCGCGACCTGCGTATTCTCTACGTCGACAAGACCTGGACAGAAGTTGAAGACTCTTATGTTCGCACCCGTCTTCCGGACGTGGTCGCGCAGTGATTCCGCGTAGCCAAGCAACGCAAACTTTGAAGCGCAATACGACGGTACGTCGGCGTAGCCATGCTTACCGGCTTGCGATGACACATTCAGGATGTCGCCAAAGTCCGCCGCAGACATGTGCGGCAGCACTGAACGAACCAGTTGCATAACGCCACGCAGATTCGTTTGCATTACAGTTTCCCAACCTTGGTCCGTGATTTCTTCAACTGTCTCGGGCACGGCAAGACCAGAGTTGTTAATAAGCACATCAATCGATTGCCACCTGCTGAATACGTCGGCGACCAGTTCTTCAATCTTCGACCGATCACGTATATCAAACTCGTAAGGAAACACGCGTTCGGAATTTAGCGTCGCATTTATTTCGTCGGCAGTGCGGCGCAATACATCGCTGCGACGAGAGGCAATAACTACTTTGGCGCCAGCGGCGGCCAAAGCTTCCGCGAATGCACGACCAATACCTGTGCCGCCCCCAGTGATGAGGGCTACCTGTTCGGTTAACGGCTTTGTTTTCATTTGCGAATCAAGATTTCCTAACTCAACGGACAAAAATCGCTGCTGAACGCGCGGGTAACTTTATTCTCATTTTCGCGGCGACTACTCGCGCTTCCCTGTTGACGCCTAGCCGATCGCTTAAGACTGCCCCATCCGGTAAGCCAACTTGGGATACGGCAAACTGAATCTCCGCCGGCTTCGTATCGTTGTTAATCGCGATCACCACCGCATCATTTTTTATGGTGCGCGCGTAGGCATACTGCTGGTCAGAAGAGTAAAGATTAATCAGCGCCCCCCGCTTCAGCGGCTCGAGTTCATTATGTAAATGCGCCAGCTTGCGGATGTATGCAAACAAATCCTCTTCATCAGCAGTGCGTCCCTGTTTTGAAAAAGCATTGCGTTTGTCACTGGGGAAGCCGCCGGGAAAATCTGCGCGCGTGGTGGGTTCGTCAACTCCGGTCATCGCAAGCTCGTCGCCGTAATAGAGCTGCGGAACACCGCGTGTCGTTAAAAGAAACGCGTTCGCTAACTTCAAGCCGGCGAGCGTCGCCCCCTTTTCACTCATGAAGCGGCCATCATCATGTCCGCCGAGCAAGGTAACCAAAATGTCGGAATTGTTGTAAAGATAGTCCTTCGCGAGGGTTTTGGGAACTTCGTCAAGCTTCTTACCTTCCGCAAACGCATGTCGGATCGAATAGAACAGGGGAAAATCAAGCAGCGAATCGAGGCCGGAGTCGGCGCCATCTCGAACAACGCCGCCCTGGAAGTATGAGGTGTGAACGACGTCGCCGTCTTTCACCTCACCCACCACGGTGAATTTGGGAAACTCTCGTTTTAAAGAACTGGTCCACGTATGCCAGAAACTATTTGGCACATACTGCCAGGTGTCCATGCGAATGCCATCAGTACCCGTAACGCCAATCCACCACAGCGTGTTTTGAATTAAGTACCGGGCGCATTCCGGATCGTTTTGATTGAGATCCGGAAGAAAATCAAGGAACCAGCCTTCCATAGTTTCGCGTTTCAATTCTTCGACCGGACGTGGGTCGTGCAAGGCCCACGTTTGAAAAACATTCTTCAGATGGTTGGCCTTCGTACCGTTGAACCAGGTTGGCGTGGGCGGATCGTCGACCCAGGGATGATACGGACCAGTGTGATTGACGACTTCGTCCTGAATGATCTTGATTCCAGAACGATGTGCGGCTTCGACCAACTCGCGGAGTTTCGCCAGTGACCCAAAGTGTTCCTCGACCGCATAAAAGTCCTGCGGATTGTAGCCATGAAAACCGGTGCTGGGCTTGTCATCCTTTAGTTCAATCTGATTTGGGTGGTCATAGTTGTCATACCACGGCGTAAGCCAGACCGCCGTAACCCCAAGGTCCTTCAAGTAAGGCAGGCGATCGATCACGCCCTGAAGATCGCCGCCGTGGTAATAGAACTTATTCTTGCGATCGTAAATCCCGCGCGATTGCACCGGGTCATTGTTGGCAGAATCACCGTCACTGAAACGGTCGATCATCATCAGATACATGACATCCGCTGCCGAGAACCCTTGAAAGCGACCATTACGATTCAGTAGTGGAAGAATCTCAAAAGAAGCTTGCGCCGTTCCATCTGCAGGTGTGATTTTCAAGTGACGCGCGCCGGCTTTGGCTTGTGGCGCAATAGTTACATCGACAAACAGATATGTTCCGCGTTCATTGGTCTTTGGCGGGCCGAAGATGCGAAGCCCGCTGCCGAATGCCTGCACACGGGCACCTTTAAGGTTGCTTCCATGAATTAAAAGCCTTACCGGATTGAGGGAGCTTCCGACCCACCAACTTGGTGGATCAACTTGCAAGACTTCTGGCGCAGTTTGAGCAGAGCACAGTCCAATATCAATCACGAACGCGACGAGCAACATTAATAGCCAACTAGGTTTCATTGCGGTTCTCGACAGCCTCCTCAACACGGCCATACAACTCTGTCAATTCTCTTAAGCGCGCGGCGACCTCTTCCGTCAACGCACCCGGTTTAACTCGCCACGACCAATTCCCTTGCGTGCTGTTGGGAAGATTCATGCGCGCTTCAGTGCCCAGGCCAAGCACATCCTGTAAAGGGATGACAGCAGTATTCGCAACTGAGGCCAACACCGCGCGCATGAAGTCCCAGTTGATCGCTTTGCCTTCGGTGCTGAGATATCTCAAGCAAAAGTTTCGCTCGCACTCGATCTGTTTTGCGTCACGAGTAGATCCTTCACCGGCCACGCTACTAAACCAACCCACCGCGGTGTCGTTGTCGTGCGTGCCCGTGTAGACAACGACATTCTTGTGGTAGTTGTGTGGCAGATCGATATTCTTAGCATCGCTGCTAAAGCCAAACTGGAGGATACGCATACCGGGAAAATTGAACTCATCGCGCAGCGCTTCAACATCAGGCGTAATCACCCCCAGGTCTTCGGCAATAATCGGCAACTCGCCCAGCGCTTCTCTGACCGCGGTGAATAATTCTTTTCCGGGCGCTTCAACCCAACGGCCACGTTCCGCGGTCTTGTCCCCTGCGGGTATTTCCCAACAGGCAGCAAAGCCGCGAAAGTGATCGATGCGGGCGATGTCGACGGTCTCCAACGTTGCGTGTACGCGCTTGATCCACCAGCTGAAACCGTCCTCGCGCATGCGCTCCCAGTTGTAAAGCGGATTTCCCCAAAGCTGTCCTGTGGCGCTGAAATAATCAGGCGGCACCCCGGCTACGACAATAGGAGAGCCATCCGGATTCAATTTAAACTGATCCGGATTGGTCCAAACGTCAGAAGAATCATGGGCCACAAAAATTGGTATATCGCCGACTAAACTAATGCCGCGCTGGTTGCAATAGGCTTTGAGCTCAAACCATTGTTTGCAGAAAAGAAACTGATAAAACTTTTGCGCCTCAATTTGTTCACTGAGTTCTTTCCTGGCCGTTTCGAGAGCGGCCGTCTCCCGGTGAACAAGAGCCGGCTCCCATTCATTCCAGGCTACGCCCCCATGCGCATCCTTCAATACGCGAAATAAAGCGTAATCGTCGAGCCAGGAAAGATAGCGCCGACAAAAATCGCCGAAAGCAATATGAAGCTTCGGATCCGGCTCCCGCCTGAACGTCGCAAATGCACGGAGCAGGAGCTGGTCTTTGTATTTGTGAACCGCTTCGAAATCAACTCGTTCATCGCCGAACGCGGGAGCGGCGTCGAGATCCTTGTTTGACAGCAAACCGTCCGCAATCAATTGTTCCGGACTGATGAGCAGCGTATTTCCGGCAAATGCCGAATAGCACGCATACGGTGAATCGCCATAACCCGTTGGTCCGAGCGGCAAGACCTGCCACAAACTTTGCCCGGCAGGTTCAAGGAAATCCGCGAAGGCATAAGCCCCTGGTCCGAGGTCACCAATGCCGAATGCACCAGGCAATGAGGTCGGATGAAGCAGGATGCCACTTTGTCTGGGAAAGTTCATTTTTCGGTTCCGCTATTTTTCCCGTTTAGCGCGTTCAACGAACCTCGAAAGCAACGGCCGTTCGCGGCGGTAGAATCAACGTCGCCTGCCCTCGCTCAACCCGCGCACTCATTGTCGTTCCGATCAAACCAACAAGCTCAGCATTATCTTTCAGCCCAATGGAGCCTGCCGGCAGTGTTACCGTCTTTTCCTGACCGGCGCGATTAAACGCGACGATTACAGTTTCGCGATCGTCCTGCCGCGCAAATACGTAAGCATCGTCGTCATAAAAAAGATCCACCAATCGGCCGCGTCGTATTGCGGAGTGGTTCGCTCGCAGACGTAGCCATGCGCGGGTCCCCTCATACATCTTTTGTTCATTTGAGTTCCGGCCTGCAGACGTGAAAGCGCTGGGTGAATCGCGGGGAAACCCTCCGGGAAAATCACGACGATTGTCCGGATCGTCTTTACCTTCCATTGCGATCTCCTCGCCATAATAAAGCTGAGGAGTGCCGCGAATGGTCAGGGCGAATGCTATGTGCATCATGGCGCCTGCAAGTGTCGCACCCTCAAGCGACATGAAACGCGTGGTGTCGTGATTGTTTGCGAAGGTGGTTATCTTTAAGGGATGGGGATACAGCGCATCATATTTAAGTTGATCGCGCAAGCCGCGCATAGATGCTTTGTTTGTGAATGCCAGTAGCGACGCGTTCCACAGGGGAAAGTCGAAATCCGAGTCGAGTTTCGTGTCGATGCCGTCCCACCCTGTGTGGCCGCCAATGAAGAAAGACGTTTGCGCCGCATCCCGCTCAAAAACTTCTCCTACCATCCACATCTTGGGGTATTGGCGGTGCAAAGCGTTTGAAAGGTCGCGAATGAAGGTACGCGGCGTGTACTGAATCGTATCCTGGCGAATCCCATCTATTCCGGTTGTCCCAATCCACCAGAGCGAGTTTTGTATTTCGTAGCGGGAAACTTCAGGTTCCTCCTGGTTCATGTCCGGCAAATCGTCGCTAAACCAACCGTCAAGCGTATTGCGGACTTCGTCCTGATTTCCATGAGGGGAAAGCAGCGCGCTATTGCGAAACTTATTAAGCCTGTGCTGCGCCAGCGTGCCATGAAACCAATTATCGAGCGGTGGGTCACTGACCCATGGATGCTGCGAGCCTACGTGATTTGCAACTTGATCCTGAATGACTTTCAAACCCAACGCATGTGCTTTCGTTACTAACTCGCGGAGTGTCGCCAAATCGCCAAAGTGATCTTCGACCCCGTAATAATCAATGGCGTGATAACCGTGATAGTAGGTGTTGGGGCACCAGGGCTTATCGCAGGTGTTCACGCCATTCCAATTGTCGTACCAAGGGGTAAGCCATAGCGCGGTCACACCGAGTTCTTTTAAGTAAGGCAGATGACCTATGACGCCACCCAGATCGCCGCCGTGATAAGCGCGCGCATTTTTTCGATCGTTTGCGGCGACTGGAGAGTCGGGCGGTTTGTCATTTGTCTGATCACCATCCGCAAAGCGATCTAACATGATCAGGTAGATCACATCATCCGCGGTAATCCCCCGAAAGTTGAAATATGTATCTAACGCCGGTTCGATCCTAAACGGAATTGTTGTGCGGCCCGCCGGCGTCTCAAGTGTTAAAGGATATGCACCCGGACGCGCCGCCGGACTGATACTGATGCTCAGAAACAAGTAGGTAGCATTCTTATTGACAAAGACATTAGAGACCCGGATGGCAGGACTAGCAGAACGAACCCGCGCACCTGCCAGGTTTCTGCCGCGCACCAGCAGCCTGACCGGATTAATCGTGTGTTTTGCCCACCATGACGGCGGCTCAACTTTACTTATCTCAGGGGGAGATTGTGGCCAAGCGTATACAGGAATCGTGGTCGCAAGGATGCAAAGAATAGTAGCGGCGGCAAGCAGCAAGCTTTCGCATTTTATTGAGATTCGCATCGACAGCTTTGCAACTACCCCCGTCCTCGGGGGAGAACCGTGGCAACGGTTCACTTTCATTTCGCAAGACAGTTCACCCTATCCCAAGCGGCTGTTAGCTTGGCGATCCTGCCGCTGAAGCTGGGTGATAAAGGTCGGACGCAAACAACGCCGGCGCTAGTTCGTTTGTCGAAAGCTGCGGACGCGCCGGATAAGCAGATTGATCTCGGACCCGGTCAGTTTTTTCCCGAACGCCGGCATTCCGGCTTTACCATGAGTGATAATTGATTTCAGGCTTCTGGTTCTAGTAATGCGCGAATTCTGTTTCCACCAATCGGAATCAGTAAAATCCGGGGCTTGGTAAAGATGGCCCAGCGGCGTATCTCCGCTACCGTCGGCCGCGTGGCAGCGAGCGCAGTTCCGCGCGAAAAGTTCATCAACCTGTTTCGCGCGAGAAAAAGTTTTCTGTTCAAACGCACCGCTGGTCGTCGCAAGCAATACAAAGAAGAGAGTGACTCCCAGCAATAGTAGGCTGTACTTTAGAATGCCGTTCAAAAATCGATTTATCTGCGCGGCTGCCAGATTCCTTTTTCTATTGTCCCACCTGCGGCAAATTGTGAATGTGCCAGAACACGCTCTCGTTGCTCATCTCAGGATGTCTTCGCAGGAAATTATTCGCGAGCGGCAGCGCGGATGGATCGTCCTTGAGATCGGCAAAAATCTTACCCTCCCGTTTCGCTTCCTCTTTCATACCCAGCTTGCGAAAAACGAGCATTAGATTGTAGTGGGCGCCCAAATCCTCCGGATCAATCGACAGAATTTTCTCGTAGCACTCACGCGCGCCGTGGTAATCGTGCTTGATCTTGCAGAGCTCGCCGAGTTGTTGCAGGGTTATTCGATCTCGCGGATATGCGGCCAGCACGCGGCGGATATTTGCCTCGGCTTCGTCGAGTTGCCCCCGCCGCATAAAGACCCTTGCCTGTTGAAAGAGTCCGCGCAAGTTGTCTGGATTTGATTGCAGCACGGAATCAAGCAAATTCGCAGCTCGATCGTATTGATCGAGCTCGATCAAGCCAATCGCCTGGTTTACCTGGGCAATCGCACGATACTTTTCATCGAGAGCCGCGGCGTGAATAAAAGCATCGATCGCCAGCGGATATTGTTTTTGATCAATCAGGGCGATTCCGTAATTGTTCCAGCGCCGCCAATCCGGCATTGCATTTTTTGGAATTTCGCTGGCCAGTAGCGCGGAATTATCACCAACGCGCATTATATATTCAGCGCTCGTCATCGTTACGACGGGATAATCAACCGACTGGCCCAGCGCGTAGTCGCTAAAGACCCGCGTAAACCGCCGGTATTTTAAGCGCGCCGTCAGCTTAAGTGGTCCATGCCCAGCCGCCGGAACGCGAAATTGGTAACGCACGAGATCCGAGCGGCCTGATTGAATCTGATTGTTCTGCGCGATAGCGCGTGTCCGCCAAATGAGGTGCTTATCGTTGAAGCTGCCATCTGTTTTGACCAGATACGTTTTGTAATTGTGGGCCGACTCATCGAGATAGCCATTCGGTTTTATGAAGCCGGATTGATAAAGTGTTTTGCCTGCTTCGTCTGTCACCACAAATTCAGCAAACGCTTCATAGAAATCTCGCAGCTCCGGCGGAAAAGAGTGGCCGATGTTTTTATTCGTGACAATGATCTCAGCCGTTACTCGATCGCCGTCGTTCAGCACAAAACTACTACGATTGAGCGGGGCCACGAATTGCTCAGCGCTCGTTCCGGGTGACTTAATCCGTAGCGAAAAGATGTCTATGCCAAGCGTGTCGTTTTCGAGAAACTTAGTAACCGCTTGCAGTTGCTCAGGCCACTTATAAAAAAGTGGAATTGCAGTGTTGGCAGCCGGCCAACGGTGCGAAGCCAGTTTTCCCAATTTCGCTGAAACGTCGAACAACGGCGCGGGCTCGTGCTTCATGTGGCAGGAGTTACACGTTTCTTTATCGCGCACGTAGTAAGGATGCGGCGACTCCTTTGAAAATGAAGACATCTGATATTCGTCGGCCACGGCAAACGCGCGAATGAATTTGTAGTCGTTAAGTTCATGAGGAACTTGCGATTTATGACAGGCGCCACAGAATTCAGCGGTCTTCAATAATGGCCGCATCATTGCCCGGCGATGCGAAGGAATGTCGTCCAGAATTTGCTGGTCTGTCACTCCGGTCAATAGGCGCGTCCCGTCCTCTTTTATCAGCAGCGCAGGCTCGCCCATCACGTAACCGCCAATGCCGCGGCTGGTGGCCGCCTGAATCGAGTGACAGGCAATGCACGAAACGCCATCTTCGTCGAATGGTCGCTTGACTTTGGAATTCTTCGTCAGCGCTCCCGAAAAAAGCGCGGCAGGGTTATGACAGGATTCACAGTGGCGCGTGAACTCTATTCCTTTTTGCGAAATTAGATCTTTGACATTTTTCTGATAGAAGGGCTCGCGAAAGGCGTTGCCATGAGCTGACTGCCGCCATTGCGCATGTGCGTCGGTGTGGCAGGTGGCACAACGTGTAGACGCGACAAAATCCTGAGCCGGAATAAATGTTCCGGTTGTCGAGGTAGCATTGCTCGGGGCAAAGGGGTTTGGTCCAAACTTGAAATCGTAATTCTTTGAGATCTCTTCAGCGTATTTTGTTTCCGGAATGTTGGCCGGTTCGACTATGCGGTTTGCGTCGACCACTGTAATAAGACTGGCCAAAGCTGCCAGCCCGATTATCGACAAAGCAAGCTTCATAGTTTGGACCTTGCGAATCGTACCCTTGCGCCACGCCCTGTTTTTTCGCGGTGGTGATTCCATAATTGATCGAGCCCTTTCAGTTGGAATCAGAAGTCAACCTGCCCATTCACAATTAATTTGGCTACGTCTACGCGAAAGTTAATATTCATATTGACATCGTTGTTTGTGAAGTTAGCTACCAAGACCGTATCTGTGGGTGTGATCAAGGTCTCACCCCTCTCATTGAAGCGTGGAAAATAAAATACCGCTTCATCTCCCGGCGCTTTTGGCGGCACAAAATGTATTAGGTCGCGCCGCTCCCCGCGGCCGTTCGCAATGAAGATATAGCGTTGCAAGTCCGCGAGTCGGCCACCCTTGAAAGTAGTGTAGATTGGGTCAGCGCCCGGACGCTCTTTAGATTTTGCACTCAATGTGAGCACATAATTCTGCTGGCATGCGGGGCACTCCAATAACCCTTTCAGCCTGGCATTAAATGCTGCTCGACCCTTTTCGCTGGTGTCGGAATTGGGCTCGAGTTGTTTAAGTCGGATCACAGCCTGGCGCACAATCAACGCAGAACGAAGGCGGAGAGTAAACTGAAAATCCACCGGCGCTTCTGCTCCACCCATCTCGACCGAAGTGGAGGTTGTATCAGCGATTCCCCCTTCAGCGATCGACGGGACGCTGCCTCCGGCTACTCGCCTAGCTTGACTGGCATACCTGAGGCGAACTTCCTGCTTTGCCGCCCAGGGAGAGTCCTCGAGCACTTGCTCGGCTTCTTGCTTCGACCACTCTTGAAATGGCTTCGATGGCCGGCTCTCCTGTGAATAAACCAGTGACGCTATTGCAACGATTGCTAAGGAGGTCAAGATGAAACTTGAGAACTTCATGAGACTCTTCTTTCCTGGTATTACTACAATTGAATCGTTGAAGTAGCAAACGTCTACTGCGGCAGTTGATTCAGCGTTTGCTGGATGCGCAGCTTCTCATCCATCGAGCGTTCTTTCACGGATTCCTTTTCCAGGGCGTCGAGTCGTTTGAATTCCGCCAACGCTGCCTGAGCTTGTTCCGTCTGTTTAAGGCGCGTAAGCGCAAGAAACAGTTGATAGTGGGCGGCGGTATGCGACGGACTCCTCGCGATGACTTGCTGCAGGCGTGTGACTGCCTCCGCGAAGTTGCGCGCCTTCAACGCCAGCCGGGAATAGTCATAGAGCACCTGCACATTATTTGGGTCGAGACTTAATGCGCGTCTAAGAGGGCCTTCAGCATCTTCGAGCCGTCCCTGCTCGATGGCTACATAGCCAAGACTTGCAAGCGCGTCCACGCTATCGGGGTTTTTGGCCAGAAATCTCCCCAGGAATTCGCGAGCCTGATCGAAATCTCCGGCGGCCCGATGCGCGAACCCTTGCCAGTATTCAATATCGCTCCTGGTTGGATCGAGCGAGGCTGCCTTATCAAAGTCTGCCGCAGAGGCACTCCATTCGCCTTTGCGGTAATAAGCGTCCGCGCGAGCCAGGATGTAAGCGACCTGTTTTGGTTCCAGTTCAACCGCGCTTGTGTATTCGCTGATCGCTCCTTCCCAGAACCCCACGCGAAAATACTCTCGACCTAAAAGAAAGTGATAGCTGGCCTTTTTTGGATCACGCGCGAGCACATGTTTGAATTCGGTGACAGCGTTCGCCCAGTCGTTGCTTGCACTCGCGATAAGTCCCAAACGCAAGTGTGTTTCGACGGGTTCGGGATTCAGGTCAGCCGCTTCGGCCAGATACTTTGCGGCTTCGGTGTTACGGTCGCAGTTGTAAAGGGCTATGCCTAGATTGTAAAGCACCTCGTACGTGTGCGGAGTAAGTTCGTTTACGCGCGCAAAAATACGAGCCGAGTTTTCGTATTGACCGCCCTGCGCGAGTGCGCTTGCCAGCGTGAATAAACCGGCCGTATCCGCACCCACCGCCCGTTCAACCAAAGCGGCAGCAGCATCGGCTTCAGCTAACCGATTTGCGCGATAGGCTACATTCAGAAAAGCCAATGCTAACTGCGGGTCTTCGGGTTGAACTTTGCGTGCTTCCGCGAAATGCGCTGCGGCCTTAACGAAATCACCGGCACCAGTGTAGAGCGTGCCCAGGTTGAAGTGCGCTTGAACATGTGCAGGATCCAGTTTCAACACGCGTTCGAAATAGGCGATTGCCTCGTTTGTTTTGCCGCGCTCGGCCAAGTGACGGGCCAGATTGTTGAGCGCGCTAACGAAGTTGGGATCGAGCTTGATCGCCGCGCTGAACTCGCCGTAGCTTTCGTCGGCTCGGCCTGCACGGTCCAATATAACGCCCAGCAGATTGTGAGTAACGGCGGAGCGGGGGGCGGCCGCAATAGCCTGTCGCGCGGCGCGCTCAGCATCCGCTAGAGATCCTTTTTGAAGATCCGCGACGGCAGTGTCAATCGCGGCGCGTGCACTGGCATTAAATCCGTCGCTGCCGTTGCCTTGCGTCGCAGATTGATGAGCCTGCACGCGTTGTGCCTGAATCGAGTACTCAGTGAGTGAGAAGAATAAACCGCAAAACAAAACTGAAAAACACAGGCACCAGACCCGTGCTGTCGTTTCAGTTTGTGTTGAGGGGTTTTTCACTTGTTTTCAGGGATTCTTTGACGAGGAGCTAGTGCGAAACTCAGCATTGAGCTTGTCAGTTATCGCAAACTCGCGTTTTGCTTCCTCAGTTCGTCCCAGCCGCTTCAGAGCGTGGCCTAACTGATAGTGCGCGTCGGCGCGATTTGGCTGAAGCACGACCGCAAACTGGAAGACGTCTATCGCTTCCGCGTAACGCTCGCTTAGCATTAGCGCTCGGCCCAACGACCAACGCGCCTCAAAATTCCTGGGCTCAATCGCTATTGCCTGTTGCAAAGCGCTAATCGCTTCGGCTTTCCTATCTTGTTTCAGCAACAACGCTCCCGAACCCAGTTGCCCATAAACCGATTCGGGATCGAGCTTGACGAGTTTCTGGTATTCGACCAACGCAGCGGCTGAATCATCCGCCTCTTCCAGCGACGTCCCGAGGAAGAAACGAGCTTCTGCAAATTTCGGCCTTAGCTCAACTGCCACGCGAAAGCTCTTGACCGCCCCGCTGTAATCCTTCTGGCCATACTGTACGCGGCCCAAATTGAAAACTGCGTCGAAGTTCGCGGGATCCAAAGCGACAGCTTGAGACAAAGCTTCACTCGCTTCAGTGTTGGCATTGCCTCGCGAAGCGAGAATGATCCCGAGCAATGCATAGGCGTCGCCCGCTCCCGGATTTAGTCGCAATGCGCGGCGCGCTTCCTTCTCGGCGGCCTCATTCTGTTGCGCGTTATATAAGGCAAGGGCATGCAGATAAGCCGCTTCGACGGAATCAGCACGTTGTTCGGTTAACTCCGCGAAGGCTGCGGCGGCCTCGGGCCAATTGTTCAACTTCACATAAGCAAGCCCCAAATCCTGCCACGCTCCTACCAAAGTGCGATCACGTTTAAGGGCCTCACGAAATTCGTTGATAGCTGCGTTTAGATCATTGCGATCTGTTGCGAGCAAGCCTCGAATATATGGCACTCGAGCATCGGATGGGCGAGCATCCTGAACCAACAAGAGCTGCGACGTCGCACGCGGAGCGTCGTTGAGCAGGCGATAAACTGCTATCAACTCAAAGCGCACATCATATTGTCGCGGATCCAATTCGAGCGCCCGTCGAAATTGCGAAGCTGCTTCCGACAGTTGTTGGGGATCACCAACGCGCAAAAGAAAGCGGCCGAGTTGGTAATGCGCCGTATAGTTCTTGTCATCAAGCTTCAGGGCTCTTCGTTCTGCGTCAATAGCTTCAGTTGCCCGCCCGAGTTTCCACAACACATAGCCGAGGTTGGCGTGATACTCCGCACTTGCGGGTCTCAAATCGACCGCCTGGCTGAGATCGGAGTAGGCATCCTGATAACGATTTAGTCGCACACGCGCCAGAGCGCGCTCGTTAAATGCTTCGGCGTCCTGCGGGTTTGTCTTGAGTTTTGCGGTGGCGTCGGCTTCAGTCTTTTCGGCGCGAATCTCCGGAGTGCTGAAGCGCTCGACGTGCGAGCGCATGGCGCTGCCCGGCGGTGCCGTCTGAGAGAATGAGGGAAGAGCGCACGACAGTGCAATTAATATCAGAACGCTCAATTTTACTTTCATTTTGTTTAAGCCGAACCCGAGGGGAACGAAAGGATTCTAGCAAACAGGAGCCACCCGGGCGAGCAGCCAGACGTGCCTCAGCCGAAGAGCATTACATAACTCGACTTGCTGCTACCGCCTTACGATCGAAATCGGACTTAGATGTGGAATCCGCCTCAGAAAATATACTTAAGTCGATACTGAACAACTCGCCCTGGATAGGCATTGTTCTTAATCTGGCCGAAATCACCGTTGCTAAGATCGTTTGCCGGGACAGTGAAATTCGGGTGATTGAAAACATTGAAGAATTCGAAGCCGATTTGCAGCTTTGTTTTCTCTGTGAATCGCGTATTCTTGAATACCGAGACATCCGTGTTGAATATTGATGGCCCGCGGAACGTATTGCGTCCAAGCGTACCGAAGCTAATCACATGACCCGCGGCATTGGTAACACTGTGCAGGGCACTGGCAGCTATGGTGAAAGCCGCAGGATTGATAATCAATCCAGCGGGAACACTGGCAAAAGGATCGCCAATGAGCGAAGGACGATTAATGCCGCCGCAGTTACCACATACAACGCTGTAAGACAAACCTGAACGCGCTGACTGAATGATGTTTAGTTGCCATCCGCCAACGAGCCGGTCGGGGCCACCGCTGAAATAGCGCTGACCTTTGCCAAATGGCAGATCAATGATCGCACTGGCAGATAACAGGTGACGCACATCGAGCGCGGAATTACCTCGGTCCTGATTAATGTCAAACGGGTTTATTGGACCACCCCGGCCGTT
>JBDUCB010000397.1:0-14124 GCA_040003695.1 bacterium | reverse complement strand
CAGGCTACTCCCTGTGCCATGTTTCCTGCCGACGCAGTCAGCACTCCGCGAGACAGGACCTCAGGCGTAATATGGCCCAGCGCGTTCGCCGCGCCACGGATCTTGAAGGAGCCGATTGGCTGAAGGTTTTCGAGCTTAAGGTAAATCTCAGCTGGCGCCTCTTTAAAGTTAAGCCGAACGAGCGGTGTGCGAATCGCCGAATTCGCAATCATTCCTCGAGCATCGTTGATTTCACCAAGCGACGGCAGCATTGTCATTTCAATTCACCGTAGTGACAGAGGTCAGTATCCCGACATGTCGGGATAGCGGGTGGGTAAGCGATGGCATCTCTAACGAACGGACGTAGCCAACATTCAAGAGGCCGGCATTGATCTGCTTCAGTGGGCCAAACGATGTGTTCGTGCCCGGCTTAACCGTGGGAACTTCTGCGGGTTTTATCTTGCTGGCTTGCTCGTGCGCAGAACCGAACATGCTAAGTTCGACAGCGGCAACGGTCATGGTAGCTGTACGAAGAAAACCGCGGCGGTCGGGTTTGATTTCTTCGGACATTTGTCTCTTCCGATCGGTTCAAAGTTGAGGTTGGAACGGGCGCGCGAGTGCCCGCGTTCCACCCACTCTCTTAGCGCAGTGATTTAAATGACGCGCGAATCTCCTCTGAATAGAATTTCGGTTGTTCCCACGCGGCGAAGTGAGTACCTTTGGGAAGTTTGTTGTAATGAATGAGCTTGGGATAGGCCTTCTCTGCCCAACTGCGCGGGGCCGTATATATCTCATTGGGATAGGCGCTTACGGCAACCGGGATGGCGACGCCCTTGACGTCGAAAAAGCCTTTCTTCGCCGAGACGCGATTGTCCCAATACAGACGCGCCGAAGACATCGCGGTGTTCGTCAACCAGTACAGCGTGATGTTATCGAGAATGTCGTCTTTGGTGAGACCTTCGGGTTGTCCGTCGATCGCGCGTGCGAGCATCGCGTAACTATCCGCGTCGTGATCGAGGATCCAGGCTGCCAGCCCGACCGGTGAATCCGCGATCGCGTACAGCGTCTGCGGGCGGAGTGCCATCTCGTTGGCGTAACCCAGCCCTTTCTGATAGAAGAACTTCAGCTGATCGTACGCGCGCTTCTCATCGGCTGAGAGGCCAGACGGCGCCGGCGCACCCGCGAAGGCCGCCTTGTTAATGTCGGCTGGAACAGTGCCAGGCATGTTCGTGTGAATGCCGAGCAATTCCGGAGGTGCCTGCACGCCCAATTCGTCGACGACTTGCGCACCCCAATCGCCACCTGCCGCCACAAAGCGCATGTATCCAAGGCGCTTCATCAGCGTAACCCACACGCGCGCGATGCGGGGAACGTCCCAGCCGGTGGCGGTTGGCTTGCCTGAGAATCCGTAGCCCGGCAGCGACGGGATCACGACGTCGAAAGAGTCTTCGGCCTTCCCGCCGTACCCGGTTGGATCGGTGAGCGGACCGATAATCTTGATCTGCTCGATGATCGAGCCGGGCCACCCGTGCGTGACGATGAGCGGCATGGCGTTAGGATTTTTCGAGCGGACGTGAATGAAATGGATGTTGAGGCCGTCGATCGTTGTGATGAACTGCGGCAGGGCGTTCAGTTTCGCCTCGACCTTGCGCCAGTCGTAATTTTTCTCCCAATAGCTCGCGAGTTTGCGCATCGTCGCGAACTGCACGCCTTGCGTCGCATCGCTAACGTTTTCCTTTTCCGGCCACTTTGTCGCTGCGATCCGCCGACGGAGGTCGTAAAGTGCCTCTTCCGGAACGTTTATTCGGAAGGGGCGGATCGATTTGTCTTCATCCGCTGCGCGCGGCGCGGTTGCTAGTTCAGTCATGTTTGTCTCCTTTTGGGTAATGTTCGTCTCCTCGCGAAAGGAGCGTACTGCGTCGGCTTTGGCTGTGCCTTGGGCCGACGAAATATTCTGTGCGGGTTGCTGTGCAAGCACGGCAGCCGACGGTGCAAGACACGCCGTAGCTGCAAAGAGCACGAAGACGTATCGCGAAAGCAGGCCGCAGGCACCCGTGGTGTTCTCTTTGGCCGCGTACTGTATTTTTTTGAATTGCATGGTTTGTTTTCCTTCTTGAAAATGCCTTTGCATGTATCCGAATAACTCGGTTAGTTTTACAGGGTGAATCTAGAGATTACTTTGCCGGAAGAATCCAGTGGGTTTGCGTAAAAGACTACGAATGATTGCCGGTCAAACAACGACCTGATCATATGCGAAGCGAAGGGTTCGCCCCCTTTTGACCCCCAGCATCAGAGAGCAGATCTTTGCCTTTAATCTGATGAATCGCGGGAGCGCCACATGCCACAATCGGAGTCTTTTTACTCCTCTGATCGCAGCGCGTCAACGATCTTCAGCACCTAAGAACAACGAGTTGTGCAAATGATTCTTCCTGAGGAACGATTGAGTGAAAAAAAACCGTTACGCAGCGGTCCGGGCTCGCGCTTAGACACTACGGAGTGAAACGAAAGGTGACAATTTACGCTTGGTGAGTGGAGTGTTTTGGAGTAACGCAAAGCGTTGGTGTGTGTTCAGTCTAAAGCTCATCTGAAGTAGTTCTGAACGCAGGCAGGCTTTTCGAAGCTTAGAACACTATACGGGCGGCGAATTGGAAAGCTCGGGGGCCGCCTGATCCGAACACGCCGCCGGCCGTCGTCACCGGTCGGCCAAAGCTGGACGATCGCAGGAAGCCCGGATTCGCCGGGTCATTACTGTCGCGGACCAGCACGTTCGAGAAACCCGAATAGTTGACGTTCGACACGCCCAGCACGTTTGTGACATTGAAGAGATTGAATACTTCGACAATCGGTTCGATCTTCACCCGCTCGCCAATCTTGAAGGCCCTCGAAAGCCGTAGATCTAACGAACTGAAGTTGTCATTAAAGCGCGCGTCGTTTGAAACCTGCGGGAGTAGCTGACCGGCAACTCCACCGCCGGCATTAACTTGTTGAATGAACGTATTAAGTTGCGCAGCGGTGTGGAACAGACGCCCACCCGCGTTGCGTTGCAGCACAGGAATGCGCGAACTGCCATCAGGCAGGAGGATGTCCATAGGTACACCCGACGCCAACGTGAAGATCGGCGCCAGCCGAATGTCATAAGGGAAATCGACTATGCCGGAGAAGACGAAGCGATGCCGCTGATCATTCGGCGTCGGCCCATATTCGCGCTGAAGGTTATTGGAATCAATCGGACCGTTAGAGAAAGGAATCTGATCGTCGTTGGCATAGTTGAACGCCTTTGAGAGCGTGTAGGAAGCCCGGAACTGATAGCGATCCGAGAGGCGCTTCTCAAAACTCAGCAGCAGTCCGTCGTATTTTGTTTTGACGCTCGATTCGAGATTCTTCACCAGGTCAGGTCCGCCGACGACGGGATTAAAGACGCTGCCGATCGTGCGGCCAATGATGAAGTGCGTGCCATAGTTGTGCAGGTAATCGGCGCGTAGCACAAAGTGCCCAAACTCTCGTTGAATCCCAACGTTCATCTGCTGCACCATCGGGTTCTGCATGCCGTTATCGATGATATTGATGCCGCCTGCGCCCGCGCCCGGCAGAATAAAGCCAGTAAACGGATTGGCTAGCGTAGGGGCAGGCGGCGGAAACTGGCCGCACGCCGGGTTGAATAGACAGGGCGGCGGAATGAAGAAAAGATTTCCAGCGCGCACTTCGATCGGTAAAGCGCGGCCATCGAGACCTCGCTCAAGCGACTGAATCTCCAGCGTCACTCGATCGTAGTAGATGCCGTAGCCGCCATGAATGCTCATCCGGCCGTCCTTGCTCGAATAGTTGAATCCGATACGCGGCCCAAAGTTATTCTTATCGGCTGACCTGCTGCCTTTCAGAAATGGCAGGATCAGCGGATTAAGTTGATCTACACGGCTGACGTTCTTGACGTCGGTATCCACTTCGTAGCGCAATCCCAGGTTAAGAGTCAGTTGCGGACTCACCCGCCAGTCGTCCTGAAAGAAACCCGCGATGTAGGTGTTGTTGGCCGCGGGAATGATCAGCGGTTCCGTAGGCTTTCCGCTGCGGAGAGTAACGGCAAACAACAGGTCGTTATCATCGACGCGGCCATCGCCGTTGCGATCAAAATCGGGAAAGTCCTCGATCAGCTCAATCCGCCCCTGCTGAAAAACTCCAAGATTGAAATCCGATTGCACGCGCTGAACTTCTCCGCCGAAGGTAAATGTGTGAGTTCCACGCACCATTGAGAAGCTATCGCTGAACTGGTAACGCCGCTGCTTTGTCTGCTGCGGAACACGAAACGAAGCGCCATCTTGAATACTCGGGAAAGTAAGTTGTGGCGCGAGCGTGACCGGCAGAGTTCGGTTGATGAAGTCATTAACGCTGAAGTTGAAGCTGTTGACATCGCGCGCGGTCAACACTCGCGTGTAATTGAGCAGAAAAGAATGTGTGTGATTGCTGCTCGATTGTCGCTGTGAAGCGGAACCAATTGAACGTATCAGTGTGCTCGCGGCGACATCATCTTCGCGTTGGAGCGAATAGCGAGCTGTGATTCTGTCTTGATTGGTCGGACTCCAGTCAAAGCGTTCGGTACTCAGAGTGTCATGCAAGGGTGCGTCGGCGAAACCTCTGACGATTGAGCGGGTAGCAAGGTTTCGCGTACCCACCAGGACCGCGCCTTTTTGATTCCGATATTCGACTGAACCAAAGAACCAAGCCTTGTCCCTTTTGATCGGTCCGCCTATACCAAATGCATATTGCTCGCGATGGAAAGGCGGCGCCTGACCAATCGTTCGATCGAAAGTAGCCGGCAGCCCTTGCAGCGCTTGGTTGCGAAAATAGATCGAGCCGGAACCATGGAACTCGTTGGTTCCCGATTTGGTGACTATGTTGATTAGCGAAGACCCGGAGCGTCCCAGTTGTGCTGAAAACCGATTGGTGACTACCTGAAACTCCTGCACCGCTTCCTGAGAAATATTTTGCACCGCGCCGCCGACCACGTCGTCATTATCGTCAGCGCCGTCGACAGTGACATTGCCGCCACGACCGAGTTGGCCCGCGGAGGAAATTACTATGGTATTAGTTTTTGTCGGATCGAAGTTGGGTGCGGGCGAATTACCGGGAATCAGCAGGGCAAGTTCCAGAAAGTTGCGACCATTCAGGGGAAGGCTTTCAATTATATGCTGGTCAATGACTCCATCGACTACAGAGGTGGTCGTATCGACCAGAGGATTGTAGCCATAAAGATCGCCCAGAGAACCCATAATGGCGCCAATCTGCAAGTTAATGTCCAACGTCAGATGCTGTCCCACTTGAAGGATAACCGCAGTCACTAAGTTGTCCGCAAAGCCTTTCGCCTGCGTTCTAACTTCATATTCAGATGCCGCGAGATTCGGCACGACGAAGACTCCCTCATCATTCGTTACTGTCTCGCGCTTAATTCCAATTGCCTTCTGCATCACCGTCACGGTGGCGCTTGGTATCACAGCACCGTTCGGATCGAGAACCCTGCCGCTGAGCGTTGCCGTTGCGGCTTGCTGCGCGTGCACAGGTAAGGACAGGCTTGGGAGAAGATATATGGCCGCTAAGATTGCGATTGCAGTCAAACTTAGAAGTCGGGTGTTTGCAATTCGCGCGTGTTCCAGCCGGCTAGCCGCACATCTCATTTTTGTTTCCCCTCGAGAAGCTTTAAATTGATTTCGCTCAAGTATTAATAGCCTGATGCTGAGGATCGTAGACGGTGCCGGTGAGGCTCGCATAATTGCTCTGCGCAAAGACGGGAAATGCAATATGGGACAGCAGGAGTGACACGGCTGCGGCAAACAGGGAGTGTCGCCACCATTCTTCGTCTCTGGTCGGGCCCAGAACAAGAGTCAGACTCATGATCACTTCACCTCAGCTCTATTGATAGGATAATAAGAAACGACGTAAGCAAATCGAAACCGCCGCACCGATCTCAGCCAGAGAACATGTGAACCACTTGCGAAGAGATTTGATTTCCGCCAGCTGGCATTATGATAACTGACCATTCCCAGAGAGACTACGCCGTTTTGCGTAGTGAAGACCGTAAACTTTCCATCAGCGTCGCGAACACAAAGACGCTTTTCGGATAAGTTTCCTGACCACGGCGCGTCAATTGTTAAGGTTCAAGTGTGATTTGCCAGTTGGCTAGTTATTTTAATCCCAGCGCCTTCAGATACCCCTGATTGACCCTACAGTTTGCAAATCTTATTCGCTCAAGATAATCGCTCAGCGCCTTTTCTACCTTCTGTTTCGGAGGGCGATTTTTCCTAACTTCCTCAAACGTCGAGCGTGGGCTTTCCGCGAAGGCGATAATCGCGCTCCATTCCGCTGGCAGGTTTATCGAGACAACACAGGAGGTCGCGTCCATTCTCTTGTAAGGCCAGAAACACCAACCAACGTTATTCGCTTCGAGCAGCCTGCGAAAGGATTCTATCCACTCATCCGTGTTCTCGCCGGACTCGCCCATCCACACCGGGACGTTATGCTGGTTGCGAAAATCAAGGTATTGCTGAATGGCCTTCTGATTCACGTCCATCCAATACTTGTGAAAAGTGTAAGCCAACTTATCATCAAACGGAGGACCAAAAACTTTGAAGTTGCCGTCCCACTGCGCACCGCCCAAAAAGATGATGTGGTTCCTGTCTACCTCACGAATCCCGGCGACAATCTTGCGATAGAGCGGCTCAAGCTTTGGATTTAGATAGTCGCTATCGAAATAGTGAGCGATCGGCTCATTGAGCAAATCGTACCCGAGGACCGCAGGCTCTTTCCGATAACGCGCGGCAATCTTGCGCCAAAGCTTTACGGTCAGGTCCTGGCTCTCGCTGCTTTCAAAGAGGAACGGATAACCCCAGCTATCATCAATGTTGTCTCCGGTCTGTCCGCCGGGCGCTGCGTGCATATCCAGAATTACATAGAGGCCTTCTTCCCTGCACCAACCTACAACCTTATCCAATAACTCATAGCCGGGGCCCTCCAACTTTGGCGGATCACTATCCAGTACAAACAACCGATAGCTGAAAGGAACCCTTACTGAATTGAACCCTGATTGCTTAATGAACCTGATATCGTCTCGAGTAATATAGTTTTCGCGAAAAGCTTTCCAGAATTGCCTCGTTTCGTCTTCACCCACCAGTTCGCTGATCACCTCGTTAATGAGGCGCGGTGAATTTGCGCTCTTGAATTTGAACATGTAACCCTCAGGCAGCAGCCAATTGCCGAGGTTGATGCTCTTCAGGAGCAGCGGCTTGCCGTCAGGCGAGGCAAAGCTTTTTCCGCGGGTCGTAACAAACCTTGATTGAGCGTTGGTTACCGTGGAGCCGAAGCTCAAGAGAGTAATGGCCAACAGTAGCACTGGAACTTTTCTGCACCGCTTCATCGTTGATATTCTCCGGTGCGATCTTCGGAGCGCTGACTCGTGTTAAGATGCGCACTCGCAATTTACTAGTGATTATGACTTAAGTGAGTTTTCTATGAAAACCAGGTGCACAGCTATGGCTCTCGCCCTCGTGATTCTGTTGTTCGCGCTGTCGCTTAGCACAGCAAGTGCGCAGACGCCAAAGCCTGTCACTACATCGAAGCCAACCATCGTGATCGTTCATGGCGCCTGGGGCGGTAGTTGGGCCTTTCGTAAGGTCGAAGCGCTGCTCCGAGAGAAAGGCTTCAACGTCTACCGCCCGCAACTGACGGGCTTGGGTGAGCGCGTGCATCTAAGCAGACCCGATATCGATTTAAGCACGCACATCGACGACGTAGTCAACACGATCCTCTATGAAGATCTGCATGACATTATTCTAATGGGCCACAGCTACGGTGGCATGGTCATTACCGGTGTCGCGGATCGCATGCCGGATCGCATCCGCCGGCTTGTCTATGTCGATGCGTTTGTGCCAAACGATGGCGAGAGCGTGATGAGCTTTCTCGGGACGCGTGGAGATTGGTTGAAGCCAATGATCAAAGGCGATTACATTGTGCCGCCGTGGGTAAAAACGGATCAGCCACCACCACATGACGAGCCGCAACCTTTGAAAACATTTACAGAGCCGCTTTTCCTGAAAAACAAAGCGGCGCTCAAGCTTCCCGCTACCTACATCCTCACCGTGGAAGCCGGCAAGGAACCTAAGGACGACGACTTTTGGCCCCAGGCGCAACGTGCGAAGGATCGCGGGTGGGCCATCCTACAACTGACAGCCGATCACAACGCTCAATGGTCGGCGCCAGAGGCATTGGTGGAAATGCTGGCTCGCATTCGTTAAGTCGGGGGCGCAGGCTGACCGCTTTGTTTGGGCAAAGGTCCTGGTGTATGCGAGAGGGCCTCCCGATCAGGTCGGCTGGCAGGATGTCTGCGCACTGCGGTCATGAAAGGACTAGTGAACACCGTTAATCTGCCTAAGAACGATTCCAACACTTTCTCTCGCTTCAGTAACGGCTTCGAGTTGTTTTTAATAAGCCTTGTGATTTTGTTTCTGGAGCTAGCCTGTATTCGTTGGTTTCCAGCTCATGTGCTTTATCTCACCTTCTTTACTAACGTAGTACTTTTGGCCTCTTTCCTGGGAATGTCCGTGGGATGTTTGGCTGCCGGGGATCGGCACAACTATCTAACCTGGACTCCGCTACTGTTAGTCGTTGCTTTAGCTGCGGCGCATGTTGTTGAGATTAGCAGTGGCTCATTCATCAAGTTTGTGGACGTAGGCCACCAAGCGTCACCGCAACAGGTCTTCTTTGGCACGGAGTATCACAGCCAGGACCTGTCGCGATATGCCATTCCGGTCGAGGTGCTCTGTGGCTTCTTCTTCATCGTCATCGCACTCGCGTTTATTGGTCCCGGCCAGGAATTGGGTCGGGCGCTTAAACGGTGGCCCAACCGGGTGCAGGCCTACACTTTGAACATCGTCGGCAGCATCGTCGGCATCGTTCTGTTTGCCGCGTGTTCCTGGCTCGAGTTGTCTTCACTATGGTGGTTCTTATTAGTCGCCCTTGGACTTGGTTACTTCTATTTCATCTCACCTCGGCACTGGAGTCTCGTCAACGCCTTGCTGCTGGTGCTGGTGGTTTGGTTGGCCGCGTTCGTGCCAGTCCGTGATGACTACCAGGGACAGAATCAGCTCCAGCAGTTCTGGTCGCCCTACTACAGGATAGATTTCAGAAAGGCCGATCTGTCACTTTCGGTCAACCTGATCTATCACCAGCAAATGGTCTCGCGCACTGAGAATTTTCCGGCCTATGCGCTCCCACACTTATTGAACCGAGATGCAGGCCGACCAGCATTTGCGGAAGTACTGATAATTGGAACCGGTTCAGGAAATGATGTCAGCCGCGCGTTGCAGTGGGAAGCTCAACACGTCGACGCTGTGGAAATCGACCCGGCCATATATCGACTCGGACGCCAGTATCATCCAGACCATCCTTATCAGGACCCGCGTGTCGAGATTCACCTGGATGATGGGCGAAACTTTCTCCGCTTCAGCAATCGGAAGTACGATTTGATCGTGTATGCGCTAGTCGACTCGCTGGTATTACATAGCGGCTATAGCAATATTCGCCTCGAGAGTTTTTTGTTTACCCGGCAGGCATTCGAAGATGTCCGCCGTCACCTCAAGCCGAACGGCAATTTCGTGATCTACAATTATTTCCGTCAGGGTTGGCTCGCGGCCCGTCTGCAAAAGGGCCTGGAAGAAGTGTTCGGTGTGGGCAATCCTGTAGTGCTCACTCTGCCTTACCGAAAAATTATCGAGCCTGACCAGGCGACCTTTGGAGACTTCACAGTGTTCTTCGCCGGGGCAACTGGTGAATTACGAACCGCCTTTGCTCGGCAGCCTGACTACTGGTTGCGCGCCGATGAACCGCCTGGACCAGGTTCACCAAACGGCTTCCAGCAGCCTGGACCAGAGGCGAGAGGGATCCCGCAACAGCCGCCGGAGAAAGAAACATCAGCGACGTCTCATTGGCTGCATTTTGGGGTAGCCACCGTGTTGCCCAAGGAAGACAGCCTGCGCACGGCGACCGACGACTGGCCCTTTCTGTATCTTCGTAAACCGATGATACCGACGCTGAGCCTTCGCGGCATGCTGATTATGGGGACCTCCGGTTTGCTGCTTATCTTTCTGTTCCTGCGCCGGTTAAGAAAAGGGGCAAATGCGATTGGCCACACTAGCGCCAAAATGCGAGCCGAAAGCGGCGCACTTAGTGTTCAACTATTCTTTCTGGGCGCGGGATTCATGCTGGTCGAGACCAAGGCGGTGGTCACGATGGCCCTGTTGTTTGGTAGTACCTGGGTTGTCAATTCCGTAGTGTTCTTTGCTGTGCTGGTGATGATCCTATTGGCCAATCGCTGGACGCTAAGGTTTCAACCTAAGCGCTTGTGGCCCTATTACGCTGGTCTACTGATAACCCTGACACTGAACACCGTTGTCCCACTCGATTTCTTTCTCGGAATGCAACGGAGCATTCAGGTGATCGGTTCCTGCTTGCTGGTGTTCGCGCCCATTCTGTTTGCCGGTGTGATCTTCGCGGTCTCATTCAAACGGACCGCACATCCTGATCGCGCCTTCGGCATCAACATCGCGGGCACTATGGTTGGTGGACTGGCTGAGTACAGCTCAATGCTGCTGGGGTTTCAGTATGTGGTGCTGGTCGCGATTCTTTTCTACTCACTCTCTGCAATCGGCTTGAGCCGGGGAGACGCGGCTGAGATAGCCGAGACTTCAGCCGACCCGGTTGCCACCGAAATATAACCAACAATAATGTCCGATAAGCTTTAGCTTGTCGCTGTCGCACCCAAACGACAAGCTGAAGTTTATCGGACAAGTCTTGAACGTGAGTCCTTACGAAAACGGAGCTGTAAACTTAAGGCAGACAGGTGATGGCACTTCAGCTCTCTGATTCGTCGAGCTAAGCCGTCCCGTCCGTTGATCGACTCGGAACACGACGATGTTGTCGGATTTTTGATTCGCTGCCAGCAGAAACGTTCCCGTGGGATCGATGGCAACGTTGCGCGGCGTTTTGCCCTGCGTGAATTCGTGGCCAATCGAAGTAAGGACGCCGTCCCGCGGATTGACCGCGAAAATGGCGATGCTGTCGTGACCTCGGTTAGAACAATAAAGAAACCGTCCATCAGCAGAAACCACTATCTCGGCACCCGTGTTTGGTCCTGTGAAATCCTTCGGCAGAGTGGTTAAGGTTTGCAGCTCCTTCAAACTTCCCTTCACTGGATCGCGCGTGAAGGCGGTTACCGTCGAATGCAATTCGTTAAGCACGAAGATGTATTTTCCAGTGGGATGGAAAGCCAGGTGACGCGGTCCCGCGCCGGGCTTGACCTGCACCCAGGGCGGTTCACCAGGTAACAACTTTCCGAGTCGTTGGTCGAAACGAAAAATCATAATTTTGTCGGTGCCCAGATCGCACGAATATGCGAACTGGTTGGTTGGATCAAGCGCGATGTAATGGGCATGCGGTCCTTCCTGACGCTCCGGGTTTACGCTCGCGCCCTGACCCTGTTTCATATCGGTAGCTTCGCCCAAAGTGCCGTCACTCTGAACCGGGAAAACCGACACGTTGCCGCCGGTGTAATTTGCTACCAAAACAAACCTGCCGCGGGCATCCACTTCCACATAACATGGGTCGCTACCCAACGATGCTTGTTGATTCAGCAGCCGAAGTTGTCCCGTCCTTTGATCGAAGGCAAAGGCGCTGACGGCGCCGCTTTTTTTACCGGCGAACTCTCCGACTTCGTTAACGGCGTACAGATAGCGCCGGCTGGGTGCGAGCGCGAGAAACGAGGGATTTATTACATGACTCGTAGTAGCAACATGCTGCAACTCTCCCGAAGAAAGCTTCAATCGATACAGATATATTCCTTCGCTCTTTCCGGTGGTGTAAGTCCCCACATAGAACAGCAGTTCTCCGGAGAGCTTCGAACCCGGTACGCGAGCAAAGGGAAGAGCTGGCAGCATTAATCCCAACCCGGCCAGGCCGGCAAGTTTCAGAAACTCACGCCGCGTAGACGGGTCATCAATTTTACGAATCACGCGTTTGGATTTTCGGTGACTAATCATTTTTAAGTTCAAACAGAGTCCGCATATCAATCAGGTCGCTTTGTGCTTAACACCGCTGCCATGAATGCCAGATAGATCAGCAACGAAAGCAACGCAAGTACCTTGGCTGTCGGGACGCCTCCGAATACATTGGCGGCGGCCAGCAATGCGGCTACTGCCAGAAGGAGCCAAACGAGGGAATGAAACCATCGGAGAACGAAGAACCGCACCCCAGCTGTCTCCATGAGGCGGTCGCGAGGCCACACGACGAGCCAGATCCCCGAGATCACTAAACACAGTACCGCCCATATCACCAACGGCACGCGCAGGACAGTGTTTCCCATTCGTCTGCCTCCCCGCCGCGCGCGGCAAGAAGGTCAGCCGCCCGGTCTGTGTTACTCGTTCATCGGCCCGAAGATCAGCGAGTTTGTAAATGAGTCGCTACCAGATCTTCTCCCAGGTGAGAGTTTTCCTTAGGCGATGAGACGATATTAGATGTCTCTTCTCGGGTCTCGCTCTATGCGGCGGATTCTATTTCTCGAAAGCGATGTTGTCGACCACAACGGTACCCTTCTCCATCGCGCAGTGGTCGCAGTGCACGCCCACCGTGACAGACGTTAACTTCTTGAGGACCTCCCGCTTAAGCTCAAGATGAACAGCCCATTCTGGTTGGTTGAAGGAGTCGAGTTTGAGTTTGTACGTATTGAAACCGTTAGATACGCGGAAAGTCGCGGTCGGATAACCCGACTCAAGATTGGCTCCCTGGCCGCGCGTAATGAGCTCGAGTTTTATGTACTGGGCGCCTTTGGTAAAGACTCGCAGGCTGATTAACTTGTAGCTGCTCACATCGTCAGGCACGAGTTTGCCATCTTTCTCGGGGTGCCCGAACACCTCCACGTTGACTCCTTCCCAATCGTTCGGGATGCGCAGTTCGTAATCAAAGGCGGCAGCGACATCTTCGTCTGTCACCCGCGCAAACGCCGGGGCGGGCGGAGCTGCATTTTCCAGACCACGAAATTGCGGAGGGTTCGCCGGGTTCTGGGAATACCGGTTCAATCGCGTCATGCCGCCTTGCGTGCTGACCGGTCGGCCGTTTTGTAGGTTTTGAAAGTCGGCATAGACGAGCTTGGAGGCGTCGGACTCGGTAGACTTCGAGGCATTCTGGGCGCCAACCAGTCCGACAAAAAGGATTGAGACTGCCAGGATCCCAAAGAGAAAAAACACGATTCTCTTCATCGACTTACCTTTGAAGTTCATTGGTGTCCTGTTTGAAAGTTTCTTGCCAAGCCAAAACGATCCTCGAAGTTACACGTTCTGTTCGTGCGGCTTCGTGTACTTCGGGCAGTGTCTCAAATTCGGTTTTTCTCTGCTCGATCTCCGCGGCCTCTGCGTCTCGGCGGTGAATAAAAGTCACAAAAGCGTTCACCGCAGAGACGCCGAGCACGCAGAGGAGGCGCAGAGAATTTCAAACCAAGACACCACCTAACTTAGTCGATAATTCCTCATCCAAGCGACACAAAGCACAAGACTCAAAGTAAGGACACCAGTCGAATTCCAGAGGCTGAAGCTGTTCGGCAATGGCGCTCAGTAATCGCAGGGCGATGTCAACGCCGGCACGGGCGCCGGAACTGTATCCTGGAATTTGATGGACCGACGTCGCAGCGCCGCCACTTTTGCTTCGACCTCCGCCGGCGCGAGTAATTTTTCAGCCTCATGGAACACCCAGTCGATGTCCTCCTGGTAATGGCGCACCGCTCTGGATTTCACGGTCGCATCCTTGATAAACCAAAGATTAAAATTAATCGACATCAGCGAGCGCGGATAATAGTGTCCAGAGTGTTCAGCCAGAGGCTTGCCGTCGATAAAATACTTCACCCTTCCGTCAGAGACTAATGTTACGAGCGTATGCCACCCTGCAAAACTTCCACTGCTCGTGCTAAAGACGTTATCTTTTTTCCAATTAGGTTCCGGACTGAAAGTTCTCCAGGAAGTCACAAACAGCGTAGGTCCGGTGAAGCCCCAGCCGCCATTTGGAAGGTACTCGAAATCCAGCTCGCTATAGTCGGGATCCCACGGCGCCTTCAATGGG
>JBDUCB010000246.1:0-4189 GCA_040003695.1 bacterium | reverse complement strand
CCATCGTGCTGGAGAGTTCGATCTTCGCTTTCTCTGAAGCTTCCTTCAAACGCTGTAATGCCATCTTGTCGTTTGAAAGATCGATGCCCTGATCCTTCTTGAATTCTTCAATGATCCATTCAGTCAAGCGTTCATCGATATCGTCGCCGCCCAAATGCGTGTCGCCATTGGTCGACTTCACTTCAACCACGCCTTCTCCGACCTCGAGGATCGAGATGTCAAACGTGCCGCCACCAAAGTCGAACACCGCGATAGTCTCGTCTTTTTTCTTATCGAGACCGTACGCCAGCGCGGCCGCCGTTGGTTCGTTCACGATGCGCATCACTTCAAGTCCGGCGATCTTGCCGGCATCCTTGGTGGCCTGACGTTGCGCGTCGTTAAAGTATGCGGGGACAGTGATGACTGCTTTGTCGACTTTTTGCCCGAGATAGTCCTCGGCAGACTGCTTCATCTTTTGCAGGATGATTGCCGATATCTCCGGCGGACTCCATTCTTTGCCGCCCGCCACTATACGCACGTCGCCACTGCCGCTGGCTGCCTGGACCTTGTAAGGCACCTGCTTAATTTCTTCCGTGACCTCGTTGAAGCGACGGCCCATAAATCTCTTGATTGAATAGACAGTGTTTTCAGGGTTGGTAACTGCCTGCCGTTTCGCTACCTGACCAACCAGCCGGCTGCCGTCTTTCGTAAAAGCGACTACCGACGGGGTTGTGCGCCCGCCCTCTGAATTCGTTATTACCGTGGGCTCGCCACCTTCCATCACTGCCACAACGGAATTGGTGGTTCCCAGGTCGATTCCAATAATCTTGCTCATTCTTTTTGTTCTCCAAACGATATTTGGCCCGCTATTAGTCAGCTTGCGGGCCGCCTCAGCCTTTAATGTAGTGCCCACCCATAACTCTAGTTGAATGGAACGCTAATATAATACCTGAGTGCCTCCTTGTCAACTTTTTGGAAGGGCTTGACATCGCTGTTGAGTCCTCAAATTTGGGCTTTTTGGCCGGGGTTTTCACTACTTGCGGTCTTCGTTTAGCAGTTTTGAGGCGAAAAAGATGTAATGGAGGCCGGAAAGGATGGCAAACGAGAAGACTGTCGCATAGACCGTGGGCAGGTAATAACCTGTGTAATAGGGGACGCTAGCTGCAAACATTATCGCGGCGATGGCGACAATTTGAACGGTGGTGTTGATTTTTCCCAGCCAGGAGGGCCGGAAACCACGGAATCCGGTCATGATGTTGATCGCTGCTGCGCCCACGATGATGAAGACATCGCGACTGATCACGGCGATTGTCACCCAGAAGGGCACCGGCAGGTGGCTGGGAACGGGAGGTGGGAAAATGCCGCGCATCGAAAGAACGATGAAGGCCGTCACCATCATCAGCTTGTCTGCTATGGGATCGAGGACTGTGCCAAGTTGCGAGCGCTGATCGAATCGCCGCGCCAATAATCCATCCAATCCATCAGTTAGACCTGCACAGACGAAGACCGCCAACGCGAAAGTGAATCGCCGGTAGAAAAGCATGGTGACGAAAACAGGAATGAGCACCATCCGAAAGACGGTGAGCATATTTGGGACGGTAAGAATTCGGGAGGACATCGGGGCTAGTAAATAGTAAATGGTAAATAGTGAATAGACGAGATCACTATTTTCGTTTGAGATTCGCTATTCTTCTCAAGCGCAGCGCAATTCAAGTAGAGAAACTTCGGGCGGGCAGCCAAAGCGCACCGGAAGGACAACAGTTCCCAGACCTCGAGTTATATAGATTTGAGTCTCGTCCTGGCGAGCCAGACCCTTTAGCAAACGGCGGCGGGGCCGCTCGAATTCGCTGCGTTCCGATCGCAAATTAACCTGGCCACCATGCGTATGACCGCTGAGCACCAGGTCCACACCCGCGCGCGCGGCTTTCCGCAAAATCACCGGGTTGTGGGCCAATAGCAGTTTCATCTCGTCGTCACTCGCGCCAGCCAGTGCAAGTGACAAATCTTCAAGGCCCACCATGGTGTCGTCGACGCCCGCTAGCCAAAAAGCAGCTCCGTCTTTTTCAAAGCGCATGCCCTGATTTACCAGTACGGTGATGCCTTCGGCGCGGAACAAGTCAGTAATCAAAGCGGCGTCGGTCCAATGATCATGATTGCCAAGCACAGCAAACACACCGTGGCGCGCTTTTAAGGTTCCCAGGAGCTCGGCACATGGCGCTGCATAGCGACGTTCCTTTGAAACGTAGTCTCCGGTCAGAGCGATCATGTCCGGCTTCAGATTGTTGGCTGTTTCAACGGCGCGCTCGATTTGCTTAACACTGGTAAACGGACTGTGGTGGATATCGGAAAGCTGCACAATGCGAAAGCCATCAAACGCCTCCGGTAAACGCCTGAGATAGATCGGATGGTGCTCTACGGTCAGCCGAAACGGCTCGGTAAGCGCGGAACGCGCCGCCTCGCTCAAATTCAATGCGAAAGTGCGCAGCGGAGTTTCGGGTTGACGGCGACTAACAGTCGAGGCACGGCCGCGTGTTTTCCATTTAAGAGGGGTCGACATTGAAAATGTATTTTTTCGAGAACCGCTTGCTGCTCCCACCCAACCAAGGCGCGTTTAAAATTTGGCGCATTATAGTGGCCGTAAGCCTGCCAGGCAAACAGCGGCAACATAAAACAGAGTACGCCTGATCATAGTGCGGCTGGTCTGCCACGCTTGTCCTTGCGGATATGTAATAATCCGGCGTCAATTACCTGGAAATGAAAAGACTATTACTCGCAACATTTGTTGTCCTGACCGTGTTGTTTGCGGCGCAAATCGCATTGGCTGGGCCGGAAGCTATGGCTGCTACAGCGGGCGGATATGACCTTCGCCCGGTGGTCCTGGCGGGTCTTGCGGCAATGTTATTGATTGCGAAAATCGGTGGCGATCTCTTCGAACGGGTTGGCCAACCAGCGGTACTCGGCGAGCTGCTAGGAGGAATTATTATTGGCAACCTCGCGCTCGTTGGTCTTCACGAAGCAGATTGGATCAAAAGCGATGACGTGATTGCGGCGCTTGCACAGATTGGCGTGATTCTTTTGTTATTTGAAGTAGGTCTGGAATCGAACCTCAGCGAGATGTTGGAGGTTGGCTGGTCTTCCCTGTTCGTTGCGCTTGCCGGCGTCATCGCGCCGTTCTTTTTGGGTTGGGGTGTCTCCGGATACTTTCTGCCTAACGAATCCAGACTGGTTCATATCTTCATCGGGGCAGTGCTGTGCGCAACCAGCGTTGGTATAACGGCACGCGTACTTAAAGATCTGGGAAAACTCAAGCTGCGCGAATCGCGCGTCGTTCTGGGCGCGGCTGTCATCGACGATGTGATTGGTTTGTTGATGCTGGCGACGGTCGTTGGCGCCGTGGCGGCGGCGTCAGCCGGTACGACGCTTTCCTTCGTTTATGTCGTGTGGCTGGCGGCGAAGACTGTTATCTTTTTTGGCGGCGCGTTTCTCATTGGCCGTTACGTCATGCCAACGCTCTTTCGCGGCGCCGGCAAACTGGAGAGTCGCGGTGTCTTATTGGTTCTCTCGATCGCCTTTTGTTTTGGACTTTCATGGCTGGCAACTAAGGTTGAGCTCGCAACCATCGTGGGCGCCTTTGCCGCCGGGTTAGTCCTCGAGGATGTCCACTTCAAATCCTTTACGGATCGCGGCGAACGCGATTTAGGACAACTGCTCGAGCCGGTGACGACTTTCCTGGTCCCTATATTTTTCGTCCTGATGGGCATGAAAGTCGATCTAAGGGTGTTTGGTCAATTGAACGTTTTGGGTTTTGCGCTGGCGCTGACGATCGCTGCGATTGTCGGTAAACAGATTTGCTCACTTGCGGTGACTGAACGCGGCCTTAATCGCCTGGCAATCGGCGTTGGTATGATTCCGCGCGGCGAAGTTGGATTAATCGTGGCCGGCATTGGCGCAACGCTGATGCTGCCGAATGCTGCTGGTACGATTACACCGATCGTGAGCGCAGCTACGTTTGCCGCCGTCGTTATCATGGTAGTCGTCACCACCCTGGTTACTCCGCCACTACTCAAGATGGCGCTGTCACGCAAACAGAGAGGCAATTCACAGACGCCAAGTGGCAGTAAGCGGTGAGTGAATCATTAGTGACGTGGCAGTTCTATTGTGAAGGTGCTGCCTTTGCCCAACTCGGATGTGACCGTTACTTCGCCGCCGT
>JBDUCB010000045.1:0-4190 GCA_040003695.1 bacterium | reverse complement strand
GGGAATTATCCTGAGCATTTCTTACTCGAAGCCTGCGCGCTCGACGGACAACCGACCGCCGAAGGTCTGCAAAGCGATTCCATCAACTGGGTGCCGCTTCTACCGCAGCTTCCACTCGCGGGAGACACGCAGAATTCTTTTGCCGTCGCAGGCGACAGCCGCGTCACTCATCTGCGTTTAAAAATTTATCCTGACGGTGGCGTGGCGCGCTTGCGAGTTTATGGCGAAGTGCTTCCTGACTGGGACCGTTTGAAACGGATTGGCGGCGACGTCGATTTGGCGGCGGTGGAAAACGGCGGACGCGTGATTTCCTGCAGCGATATGTTTTTTGGTCATCGTCACAACCTGATCATGCCGGGCCGGGCCGCTAACATGAGCGATGGCTGGGAAACAAAAAGGCGTCGCGGCCCAGGCCACGACTGGGTAATCATTAAACTTGGCGCGCCTGGCCAGGTGCGGCGTCTCGAAGTTGATACCGCCTGGTTCAAAGGAAACTTTCCTGAGAGCTGTTCGCTGGAAGCTACGAGTGCAACAAATTTGCCGGAAGCGACACTGACTGATCTGTCAGTGGTCTGGAAAAATATTCTGCCGCGCACCAAATTGCAGGCACACATCCGACACTTTTTTGAAAACGAGATTCTTGATGCAGGCGAGGTTTCGTATTTGCGCTTCAACATCTTTCCCGATGGCGGCGTAAGTCGGCTGCGCGTGTATGGAAGCGTTGCTGATTGAATTGCCTGGCAAAAGACCGAGTATGAAACTTAGAGCAAACAGCGCCGTAGGCGCGGAAGAGAGTAGCCCCGGGCGTAAGCCCGAGCACCAGCGCAACAAACGATAACGAGCCCTTGAAGAGGGCGAAAGAGTTGTCGATTTTCTATTTACCCCAAAGCGAGTGACGACAACGGCAAAAACTCTGTCGCCCTTTCAGGGCTCTGGCATTCATTGGACCAGTTACCCCGGGCTTACGCCCGGGGCTACTTTCTTCCGCCAGCTTTGCTGGCTCGTTGCGTGTTACAGGCCAACTTGAGAGCCATGACAAGCCTACCGTCCGAGCTAAAGCTTGCTTCGCTGAATTCCCTGTCACCAAGCGAAGCCCGGGACGAATTCCTTAAATGCTGCGGCTCAAAGAAATGGGCCGCGCTAATATCCGCCGAGCGACCTTTTGAAGATTTTGAAGACTTGATTGGCAAAGCGGAGTGCGTCTGGTGGTCGCTCGATCCAGATGATTGGCTCCAGGCTTTTCACAGTCATCCAAAAATTGGCGAGAAGAAAGCGGCAGCCTCGACTTCAGAACAATCCAAACAATGGTCCGAAAGTGAACAGGCCGGCATTAGTAATGCTGCCAACAACACGCTGGCCACACTTGCTGAACTCAACCAGCAATACGAAGACAAGTTTGGTTACATCTTCATCGTTTGCGCCACAGGCAAGAGCTCTGAAGAGATGCTGGCAATCCTGCGCGATCGTCTCAAGAATGATCCGAATGAAGAGTTGCGCATCGCTGGCGCCGAACAAGCTAAGATTACGGAACTAAGATTGAAAAAACTCCTGGCTAGGTGATCAAAGACGTCGCCCATGAGTCCCCAGTCAGTTGTCAGTGGTCCGTTGCCAGTTGTTTGATACAATTCCACCGCTCCGGCAGCGTTTACACCTACTGACCACTGACGACTGGCTACTAACCGAAAAGATGAGCACCATCTCGACGCACATTCTCGACATTGCGCGCGGCGCGCCAGCCAGTGGAGTTGCCGTTTCGCTCTCCACGCAAAACACGGACGAGAGTTGGACCGAGCTTAGTCACGCCTGGACCGACGAGGACGGTCGCGTCAAGCCTTTCTTTCTTGTCGGCGAGCCGATTGAACGCGGCACTTATCGGCTTGTTTTCGACACCGAAGGGTATTTCGCGGGACTCAATAGCGAATGTTTTTATCCGCAGGTTACTGTCGTCTTTAGTGTTGACGACACCGCGCAGCACTATCACATTCCACTTTTGCTCAGTACTTATGGCTACTCGACGTATCGCGGCAGTTAGTCCGACAAACTTCAGTTTGTCATCGTTTGAATCCAGCCGGTAGTTAACGACAAACTAAAGTTTGTCGAACACAAAATGCTCAATCCAACCATCAGTGAATGGCTAAACCTAATCTTCCGCTGGGTACACGTCTTTGCCGGCATCATGTGGGTCGGCACGACTTACTACTTCACCTGGCTTGATGCGCGCCTGACTGAAGAAGAAAAGGCGATGGCAAATACCAACCGGGGTCCCCAGCGGGGCAGCCCCGCTGGGGTGGGCGCGGGTAACGCGGCACAAATTTGGATGGTCCATAGCGGCGGTTTTTATGTGGTGGAGAAACGCAAGGTTCCGGATCTCGCTTCGCGCACGCTGCACTGGTTCCGCTGGGAAGCAGGGACGACCTGGCTCAGCGGCATGGCGCTTTTGATTGTGGTCTTTTATCTCGGTGGCGGCGCACTTGTCGACCCTGACGTTTGCGACATCAGCGTCGGTGCGGCGGTTGCGCTCGGCGTGGGCGTACTCGTAGGCGGCTGGATTATTTACGATCTACTGATGCTGTCGCCGCTGGGAAAGAACGAGAAGGCTTTCGCGGTGGTCGCGTATTTCTTATTGGTTGGCATCAGTTATGGGTTAACTCGCTACCTGAGTGCGCGCGCCGCTTACATTCATATCGGCGCGATGATGGGAACGATCATGGCTGCGAACGTCTGGATGCGCATTCTACCGGCGCAGAAGAAGATGATTGCGGCGATCAATCAAGGACAAAAACCCGACGACGCGTTAAGCGCTCAGGCGAAGTTGCGCTCCAAACAAAACACCTTCATGGCCGTGCCCGTCGTTTTCATCATGATCAGCAACCATTTCCCCGGCGTTACTTACGGCGACCGTTACAACTGGGCCATTCTTGCGGTTCTTATTTTAGTCGGATGGGTCGCAGCGAAATTTATTAGACGTGCTTAGTAGGACAGACATTCTTGTCTGTCCTTTTGTTTTTTGGGATCGGGACAGGCAGGAATGCCTGTCCTACTATTTCGCCAGCGGAAAAATCGGTTCTATATCCACCGGTACACTGACCAGACGGTCCAACGCGCCCTTCATTGGCGGTCGAATCAATGAATACTTATCGAGCATCGCCTTCGCGTTGTCATACGAACCTTCCGCTTCGATCGTTAACAAATCGTGCGTCAGATTCCGCACCGCATCTTTTATCTTTGCATTGTCGACGCTGAACTTGTTTGTGCGTTCGTCAAACTTAATGGCGCTTTCATCCGTGAAGTAGTTGAACTGCATCGCCACCCCGCGAGCGTGCGACTCAGTCAGTCCAAAACGAACTGAACGAAACATGCTCGCCAGATAGGTGGTGTACAGCGTTCGCTGCATCTGTTTATCGATGACGCCTTTATCGATCAAATACTGCAGCGCCCACAATCCGGTAACATCCGCCTTCGCTTCTTCGATCGACGAGTACAATTCCTTGAGTTGCAAACGAACTGTAGTCGCCTGACCGCCGACACTGATGTTGTGTGGTCCCAGCCCGTGCATCAGTTCATGCATAAGTATATGCGTGAAGAATGCATCGAAGGCGATCGCGCGCTGTTGCTCAGGCGCCAGCACTTCGCGCGAAATCGGAATCAGCACCTTGTTGAATTTCGCGTCTTGAACGTTCTTCAACATGATGCGCGCCGAGCCTTTTTCTTTCACGACGCGCTCATCATTGGGAAGATTGAAGGCGGCGGTCTGCACGCCGTTATTTCCTTCGCCTGATGCGAACACTTCGTTCACTACGCGCATCGGCGACGACGCGCCGAGTTTTGGGTTGCGGTAACGCGCGTCCAGCGGCAGATTGTTTTCCAGCTCCTGAAGGTGCTGGCTAAACTTTTCCAACTTTGCAGATTCGACGGCGTCGGTAAGCGTGACGTACGACTCAAACGCGGCTTTGTAACCGAACAGCTCATCTTCATAAGTTTCGTAGGGTCCGATGGTCACATCAATCGGCGCTTTGAGATCCATCCAGGCCACATCGCTGGCGTAATAGTCATTTGAAGTGAACGCGTCGGCACGCTTGCTCAAAAAATCTTTCAGCGTGCGATTAGTCGTTAGCGCCGCGGCGTCGCGCAGTAATTTGGCGGCGGGCTCGAGGAACTCGCGATACTCCTGACTGTAGGGCACGGTCGTC
>JBDUCB010000345.1:0-4222 GCA_040003695.1 bacterium | reverse complement strand
ACGATTTACTATTTACGATTTACTTCTATGTCGATTGCGTACATTTTTCCGGGACAGGGTTCGCAGTATCCTGGGATGGGCAAGAACCTGGCCGAAAATTTCGTAGTAGCCAGGCGGATCTTTGAAGAGGCGGACGATGCACTTCACTTCTCAATTTCGCGCCTGTGCTTTGAAGGCTCGGTCGAAGAGTTGCAACTAACTGAGAACACACAGCCGGCGATTTTGGCGGTCTCAGTTGCAGTGCTTCGCACGATAGAGTCGGAAGGTTTTCCGAAACCGGACTATGTTGCCGGACACAGCCTGGGCGAGTATTCCGCTTTGGTCGCAGCAAAGTCTTTATCGCTGAGCGACGCTATTCAAACAGTTCGTTCGCGCGGTCGCTACATGCAGGAAGCCGTGCCGCCGGGCGTGGGTGCGATGGCAGCGGTCATGGGCGCCGAACTGAAAGTTATCGAGGAGGCATGCACGGAGGCGCAGCAAGGGCAGGTTTGCGCGCCGGCGAATATTAATTCGCCAAACCAGGTCGTGATTGCCGGTAACGCGGAAGCCATAGAACGTGCGGGCGAGTTGCTCAAGAGCGCGGGTGCGAAACGCGTTGTAAAGTTGCATGTAAGTGCGCCGTTTCATTGCGCCCTAATGTTGCCGGCCCAGGAACGTTTGGCTTTTGACCTGGAAAGCGTTAGTTTTCACGATCTATCGGTACCGCTAGTGACCAATGTTGACGCCTCGTCGAACAAAGCGGCGGACGCAGCCCGAGATTCGGTGGTTCGTCAGGTTTCAGCGCCGGTGCGCTGGCTCGAGTCAATGCAGTGGTTGATTCAGGAAGGCGTTGATAGCTTTGTTGAAGTGGGACCGGGAAAAGTGTTGTGCGGCTTGATGCGGCAGATAAGTCGTGAAGCAAAGTGTTTCAATGTCGAGGATGCTGACAGTTTGAAAGCAGCAAGCGCAAACCTCGGCGTTACGTAAATCGGAATAGATATCTCATCACAAGAGGAGCAAAACGAAATGCCCGATCCAGAGATCGAGACTAAGGTTAAGGCGATCATTGTCGACGAGTTAGGCGTTGATGAAAACGAAGTGACGCCGAACGCACGCTTTATTGATGACCTGGGTGCTGACTCGCTTGACACGGTCGAGCTGGTGATGCGCTTTGAAGAAGAGTTTGGCATTGAAATTCCCGACGAGGACGCGGAAAAGATTCAAAGTGTCCGCGACGCGTACAACTACATCGACCAACACAAGAAGTAGTTACCAGTGAAGAGTGAAAAGTGAAAAGGCCGGCGCGATGAGCGTAGCCTCTTCACTCTTCGCTATTCACTTTTCACTGTTCTCAAGGAGTCTTGATTTGGCACGTCGTGTGGTTGTTACCGGACTGGGGCTGATAACGCCAGTTGGCAATTCAGTTGAATCAACGTGGTCCGCGCTGATGAATGGTCAGAGCGGCGTGGGCTACATTAAGAAGTTCGATACCGAAAAGTTTTCGGTTAAGTTTGCCGCCGAAGTTAAAGACTTTGATCCACTAAAATTCATTCCCAAAAAAGAGGCGCGCAAGATGGGCGCCTTTATTCATTACGCCATCGCCGCTGCGACTGAAGCCGTTGCCGACAGTGGGCTTGCATTAAACGAGTCAGGGAAGTTTCCCGACGACGTCTCGGAACAGGCCGGCACCTACATCAGTAGCGGCATCGGTGATTTCTGGGCCATCGAGCGAGAACACTCAAAGCTGCTCACCGAAGGTCCCGATCGTGTTTCACCTTTCTTTATTGTTTCCGCAATCGTGAATTTAGCAGCAGGTCAGGTTTCCATTCGCTATGGAGCGAAAGGACCAAACTCGGCCACCGCCACGGCGTGTTCCGCAGGGGCGCATGCGATTGGCGACAGTTTCAAGATCATCCAACGCGGTGACGCCGACATCATGATCTGTGGCGGCGCTGAGTCGGCCATCACGCCCATGAGCGTTGCCGGTTTTGCTTCGATGCGCGCGCTTTCAACGCGAAACGACGATCCACTGCACGCGTCGAGACCGTTTGAGCGCGACCGCGACGGTTTTGTTATCGGCGAGGGCGCCGGGATCATGATTTTGGAGGAACTGGAATTCGCGAAGCGGCGCGGCGCACGCATCTACGCGGAGTTGGTTGGTTATGGCATGACGGCTGATGCGTTTCACCTGACGATGCCGGATGAAACCGGCTCTGGCGCGATTCGGGTGATGACTAAAACAATTCGCGATGCTGGAATTCAACCGGAACAGGTCGGATATGTTAACGCGCACGGCACGTCAACACCTTACAACGATAAGTTTGAAACGCTGGCGATAAAGAAAACGTTTGGCGACCATGCCTACAAACTTGCGGTTAGCTCGACGAAATCGATGACGGGCCACTTGCTAGGCGCGGCCGGTGGCATTGAAGGCGTGTTTTCCGTCTTGAGTTTGCATCGCAAAGTCTTGCCACCGACGATTAATTACGTCAATCCGGATCCTGAATGCGATCTCGACTATGTGCCAAATGTTCCGCGCGCAGTAGAAGTTGAGTATGCGCTCTCGAATAGTTTTGGCTTTGGCGGCACAAACGCAGCGTTGTTGTTTAAGAGGTACGAAGAGTAGTCAGTTGTCAGTTGTTGGTTGTCAGTTGCATCTTTATCTATCGGGCTACTAACAACTAACAACTAACAACTAACAACTGACAACTCACGACTAACGGTTGAGAATTGAAATGAAGATCGTAGTAATGATGAAGCAGGTCGCCAACAAAGATGCGATCCTGCGAATCAACAAAGAAGCTACCTGGATAGAGGAAGGCGATCTCTCTTTCGAGGTCAGCGAATCGGACGGCTACGCCTTGGAAGAAGCGTTGCGCGTTAAGGAAAAAGTCGGCGGCGAAGTTGTTGTTTGTTCGATGGGACCGCAACGTGTCAAGAGTGTAATTAAGGATGCGCTGGCGCGTGGCGCGGATCGTGCAATTCATGTAGTTGGCGATAACCTGGGCCAGCTTTCCCCTTACGCCGCAGCGAGCGCCCTGGTTGCTGCTATTCGCAATGAAAAGCCGGAGTTGATCCTGACGGGATTGCAGTCAGATGACTACGGCTATGGACAAACTGGCGTAATCATGGCCGAACTGTTGGGCGTGCCGCACGCGACGATAGCGATTGAAGTTGACGCTGCAGGCGACAAATTGCGCGTCAAGCGCGAACTGGAGAGCGGTTGGTACCAGTGGTATTCGATGCCGCTGCCCGCCTTGTTAACCATTCAATCTGGTATCAGTCAGATTCGCTATGCGACGCTAAAGGGCATCATGGCTGCCAAGAAAAAAGAGATTAAGGAAGTGACGCCATCTGCGGAAATCGTAGATCGTCCCACGCACCAACGCATCGAGAAGATTTATCTGCCACAGAAAACAAAACAAACGCAACTACTCGGCAACGGCGATGCCAAGGCGGGCGCCGTAGCATTGGCCGAGAAGCTGCACAACGAGGCGCGGGTAATTTGATCTTGAGAAAGATTGGATGGGGCGATCTCATTAGCACTGGGCTTCAGCCAGGTGGTGAAGGGAAACGGTTCCTGTTTCATTGTTGACATCTGATCACCGCACTGAAGTGCGGTGCTAATGAGAGGGTTGAAATTGAGTTAGGCTATGAGCAACGGCATCTTAGTTTTCATAGAACATCGCGATGGCGCATTGAACAAGACGTCGCTGGAAGCTATTGCTGCTGCGCAGAGTCTTGCGTCGCAAATGCAGCAATCGGTTACGGCGGCTATTCCCGGGGTTGAGGTTGCGGCGTTAGCTCAGGAGATTGCCTCTTACGATCTGGCGAAGGTCATCCAGGTAACGAACGAAAAGTTGGCCCAGTACACGCCCGACGGTTACACGGACGCGATGGAGCGCGTGGTGCGGAAACTCGATCCGCAGCTTGTCGTTTTTCCACACACCTATTTAGTTCGTGACTTCGCGCCGAAACTAGCCGCGCGTTTCGAAAAAGCTTTAATCAGCGATTGCATTCGCGCGCAGGCATCGGGGAGTACGCTGACGTTCACCCGTCGCATTTTCCTTGGCAAGCTTGATGCTGATGTTGTTTCTGACGGCGCCGCGCCGGTTTTTGCAACCTTTCAATCGGGAGCGTATCGGCCCGACCAGGCACAGAAGGGAAGCGGCGCTGCGATAGAGGAAGAACCCGTCGACGTGGGTGAGATTCGCATGACGCCTGAAGCGCCGTTTCAGGAAGT
>JBDUCB010000132.1:0-4224 GCA_040003695.1 bacterium | reverse complement strand
CGGCGAATGCATCACCTCGCTTGTTTCTGAAAAACCTTCGGAAGAACCAACAGAGATACTATCCTTCATCCTTCATCCTTCATCCTCCATCCTTCATCCTTCATCCTTCAGTCACGCCGCAAGCTTAACCACCTTCTCCGCGGCGTCCTTCATTCCATTCGCAACCGTGAAATTCATGGCTGACTCGCGAATGACGCGCTGGCCCTCTTCGACGTTTGTGCCTTCGAGTCGAACGACGACCGGCACTTTGATTCCCAGGTTCTTCGCCGCTTCAACCACGCCGCGCGCCACCATGTCGCAGCGGACAATACCGCCGAAGATGTTTATTAAAACAGCCTTCACGTTTTCGTCTGCGAGCAAAATGCGAAACGCAGCCTCGACCCGTTCCTGCGATGCGCCGCCGCCAACGTCAAGAAAGTTTGCCGGTTCGCCGCCGGCGAGTTTGATAATGTCCATCGTGGCCATGGCGAGGCCGGCGCCGTTAACCATGCAGGCGATGTTCCCGTCGAGTTTGATGTAGTTGAGATCAAATTTCGAGGCTTCAATTTCCAGCGGCTCTTCTTCGTTGAGGTCGCGCAACGCCAGAAAATCCTTGTGACGAAACATCGCATTGTCGTCGAAGTTTACTTTTGCATCGAGCGCAATCAGTCGTTTGTCTTTAGTCAACAAGAAAGGATTGATCTCCATCAACGAAGCGTCCATCTGTTCATACGCGAGATAGAGCGACTGCATGAACTTCACTGCCTGGCCAATTAATTCAGCCGGCAGTCCCAAACTAAAAGCAAGCTTGCGCGCCTGAAATGCGCGAAAGCCGACCGCGGGCTCGACAGTCTCTTTCATGATTTGTTCGGGCGTCTTTGCCGCAACTTCTTCGATATCCATGCCGCCGGCAGCTGAAGCCATGAACACCGGCCGACCGGAAGCACGATCCAAAACAATGCCGAGATAAAACTCCTTATCAATCGGCAAGCCTTCTTCGACTAACAAGACGCGCACCTCACGACCTTCAGGTCCGGTTTGATGCGTGAGAAGTTTCATACCCAACATCTGGCGCGCAATCTCGCGCGCTTCGTCAGGACTTTTCGCCAGCTTCACCCCGCCGCCTTTGCCGCGGCCGCCTGCGTGAATCTGGGCCTTGACGACAACGATACTCGTGCCCAATTCTTTGGCGGCCTGATAAGCCTCTTCCGGCGAGCGCGCCACTAGACCGCGCGGCACAGCGACGCCGAAGTTTTTCAATAGTTCCTTGCCTTGATACTCGTGGATCTTCATGATCTGCTCAGCACTGTGGATTTTGGAAAGCGCGGCGAGTTTAGCTGCACAAAACATGCAACTGCAAGGAGACTTCCATGGCGGATGTAATCGTCACTTCATTAGCAAACCTGCAAAACGAAGTTCGTTACGGTGAAAACCACACGCTCATTACCGATGAACCGCTTGAAGCCGGCGGCGAAGATGCGGGTCCCGATCCTTACACGTTACTGCTCGCTGCGCTGGGCAGTTGCATCTCAATGACCACGACGCTGTATGCAAAAAGAAAAGCCTGGCCACTCGAGCGCGTTACGGTGCGCCTGCGCCAGGAGAGAATTCATGCGAGCGATTGCGTCGAATGCACACGCACCACCGAGGGTTACGTTCATCGCATTCAGCGTGCGGTAAGTTTCACCGGCGATCTAACTGACGAACAGCGTACTCGCCTTCAGGAGATAGCGCACAAGTGCCCGGTGCACAAGACACTTTCTTCAGAAATCGTTATCAGTGAATTTAATTAGCCGTGGGTTTTATTAGCCGCGGATTAACGCAGATGAGCGCGGATCAGAAGAAGTAAAACAACACTCAAATAGGTCTTTTCAGATTCGTTAAAATCCGCGTTCATCCGCGGCAAAATAAAAAAGGCCCCAATCGATTTTAATTGGGAGCCTTTATGGAACTGGTCGGGACGCCGAGATTCGAACTCGGGACCTCACCCACCCCAAGGGTGCGCGCTACCAGGCTGCGCCACGTCCCGTCATTGTCAACCACCTGCGTGAGCAGGTGACTCCTAAAATCAAGTATCTCTGCAAAGAACCTGTAACGCAAACTCAACGCGGCTTGCGATTCTTTGGTTCACTTTCGAGCAGCTTTAACAGTTCGCGCAGCTCGCTCGCAACCTTTCGCAAAGCTTTGCGGTCTTCGGCTGTCCTGGCTTGTGAGACAGCCCGCGACATTTCCGTTTTCATACCGGTTCGCGCAGATACTGCACTCGCGCCTGATTCGTTTGAATCATCCTCACCGTTTTCAGGTGAAACCATTTTTAGTTTCCCACCCGCGCGCAAATCGTTTGCAAGTCTCTTCTTGGCGCCGGCAATCGTGTATTGATCTTCGTAAAGAAGTTCCTTGATCCGCAGCGCCATTTCAACATCGCGCTTGCGATAGACTCGCTGACCTGCGCGGTTCTTTTGCGGCGCGAGAGTAGGAAACTCCGACTCCCAATAGCGCAGCACGTGCGCCTGCACGCCGGCTAGTTCGCACACTTCGCCGATCTTAAAGAAGAGCTTTTCAGGGATGGCTACGGGAGAACGGCCCATGATCCAGCTACGGTCGTCAATTTCTTTCGTGGCTCGGGAAATTAAGGAGAACTAATCGCGAGATTGCGCGGCAGCCCGACGCGGCCGCCATGTTACTGCGGGGCGTTTGGCGTGTCAACACTTGCACTTAGCTGTGATTAGTTAAAACTGATTCTTAAAAGTATAGCTTCAAGGGTAGAGCGGCTGGCCCGTCGGGGCGCGGCAAGTCTCTGACTTGCCGCAAGGTCCACTAATTAATCGCGGTCTGTGACCGCCAAGTGGAGGTCGGGGCCCTGGGAGGTCAATGGCAATTAGCCGGCAAGTCAGAGACTTGCGCACGCCGACGCCGCGCCAGACGGCCAGCGAGGAATTCGATTGGGTAGTGAATCAAACCAAGGCTTCGTGAATAGACGAGTCTTCGCCGCCAAGCTATAATCCGCCTTCCATTGTCCGCGCGCGAAGGATAATTTTCGATAGTGACCACTTCTCCAATCGTATTCCGCCTCGCCTCACGGCTCGATGAAATTGGTTTCTCCGACATCGTTAACATTCGCAATCGAATAATGAAACTGCGCGAGCAGGGCGCGACGGTTTATCAATTTGAAGGCGGCGAGCCTTACATGAACACGCCCGACTTCATCAAGGAAGCGATGAAGCGCGCTCTTGATGAAAACAAAACACGCTACGCGCCATCTTCGGGCATTCCGGAACTGCGTGAGGCCATCGCTGACAAACTGCGCACAAAAAATAATATTGCTGCCCAAGCCGGCGACGTCATGGTCATGAACGGCGGCATGCAGGGATTGTTCGGCGCGTTTCAATCTGTCGTTAACCCCGGCGAAGAAGTTCTTGTCTTCTCTCCTTATTGGACGCCGATAAAAGATCTGATTGCGCACTGCGAAGGACGGACGGTCTTAGTGCCAACTGCGAAAGCGCGCACTGAAGGTTTCGAGAAAACACTCGCGCACTACACCACCGAGCGCACGCGGGCCATTTACTACAACACGCCGCAGAATCCAACCGGTATTGTCTTTACGCGCGAAGAAGCACGCGCGGTCGCGCGCTTTGCGCAGGAGCGCGACCTGATCGTACTCGCAGATGAAGCGTACGAGGATCTGGTTTATGACGGCGAGCATTTCTCGATCGCATCGCTCGAAGGAATGTTGGAACGCACGATTACAATTTTCACGCTTTCAAAATCGTATGCGATGACTGGCTGGCGGCTCGGCTACAGCGTTGCCTCAGAACCATGGATGACTGGCATGCGGAAGACGACGTTGTATTCCTCCAACGGTGTTTCCACGCCAACACAATGGGCCGCACTCGCCGCCTTCACAACTAAGTCTGCCATGCTGGAAACAAACCGGCTCGCATATAAACAACGGCGCGATCTGCTTTTGGCGGGACTGAATGAGTTGGGATTGAATTGTGAACAACCGGCGGGCGCGTTCTATGCATTCCCGGATGTATCGCGCGTCAGTCACGACAGCCGGGAAGCCGCGGAGATTCTGCTCGATCGTGCCCAGGTTGCGACTGTTCCTGGTGTCGTGTTCGGAGCAGAAGGCGAATCTCACTTGCGCTTTTCTTTTTCGACTTCCCTCGAGACGATCGAAGCCGGCCTCGATTCTCTGCGCCACAATCTCTAGGTTTAGAGTACAAGCTTTAGCTTGCTTTTGTG
>JBDUCB010000161.1:0-14334 GCA_040003695.1 bacterium | reverse complement strand
GACCTGACAGTGATTTCGGATGCGACAACGTTTCGTAATTATCTTGATGTTTGTGCTCGCGGTCGGAATTCTGATTGCGATCAATTCCTTCGCGTACGTTCAGGAAGAAGACAAACAGGATTCCGAGTTGGCGCCGAACCGATCGTCTTACAACGCCGGTTCAACCGGCACGCGCGCGTTTTACGATCTATTGAATGAATCGGGTTACAAAGTTACGCGCTGGCGCGAGCCGCCCGAGAAACTGCTCAGCTCCGCGGGCGAAAAAGTTGCGACGTTCGTTATCGTCGGCCGCCCAGCCATTTCGTTTGAAGAAAATGAAGCGAAGACTTTGTTGCTGTGGGTCGAGCATGGCGGGCGTTTAGTAATCATCGATCGTCGCCCGGATGAATCTTTGTTGCCGCGTTCAGGTGACTGGACCATTACCACTGAGTTTATAGAATACCCGGGTTTGGGCGTCGATCCGGCAGACCAGAAACAGATGACCGAAGGCGTTACCGCAGTACGGCCGGCGCAGCCGACGCTGTTAACGCGCGACGTCGAGTCAGTAATGCCCTCGCGCTACTATTCCGCGATCAAATTTTTTTCCGCCAAAGACGCGGGTACAGGTTCGACTCACGCCAACGTGTCTGATGACACTGATGAAGAGCCGCCGGCTTCTACCGGTTCAACGTCCGAGACCTCGAGCGATGAAACAACTTCGCCAGCGCCGGTGGTTCATTTATTTGTGGGCGACAAGCCGTTGCTGATCGATTACTTTCACGGTCATGGCCGCATCGTTGTCTTGAGTGTTCCATTTATAGTAGCGAACGATGGCATCAACCTTCACGATAATTTGCAACTGGCGCTTAATCTCGTAACAAGCAGGGACGGACTGATTGCGTTCGACGAGTTTCATCAGGGCCGCGGCACGACGCATAACGCTTTCGTCAATTACTTTGCGGGCACGCCGGTATTGGCAATTGCGGGACAGCTAGCGCTGCTAATCATATTGATTTTGTGGACGCGCGGGCGCAGGTTTGCGCGGCCGTTGCCTTTGCCACGAGTCGATCGGCGGTCGACTCTTGAGTTCGTTGCTTCGATGTCCGAACTGCAACAGCGCGCGAAAGCATTCGATCTGGCAATAGAAAACATTTACGGCCGCACGCGCAGGGTGCTGGCGCGTTATGCGGGCGTCGACTACAACAGTTCACGCGCAGAGATTGCAACGCGGGTTGCGGCGCGCTCTTCGCTTGAAGCCCACCGGCTGGAAACATTGATGCGCCAATCGGAAGAAGCAATCAACGGCGCGCCCATTAGTGAACGGCAAGCAATTCAACTGGTGAAGCGGCTGCGCGAAGTTGAAAGCGCGCTGGGCCTGCGCATGCGTTCGCGTGAAGTAAAACAGACCGCGCAGAATATTTGACAACAATGAGTTTTTGGACTTAGGTCTTTGGGCTTTGGGCTTTGTGTTTTGCGAACACAATGCTAAGAAACAAAGTCCAAGACCAAAGTCTAAAAACCCCAAGACCAAAAAAACTAAGAGTTCAGATTTCAAATTTCAGTTTCCAAGTTAAAAAAATGATTGATTACGTCTCCTTCACTATCGACCACATCCGGCGCGAGCTGGGCAAAATAATTGTCGGCCAGGACGAACCTATTGAACAGATTCTGGTAGCGCTGCTGGCCGAGGGCCACGCACTGATTGAAGGCGTGCCCGGTACCGCGAAGACGCTAACTGTCAAAACGCTCTCGCGCATCGTGAATGCGAATTTCGGCCGCATACAATTCACGCCGGACCTGATGCCTTCCGACATTACGGGCACGAATGTTTTCAACGTCGCCACTTCTGCTTTCAACTTGCGGCCTGGTCCAATCTTCACGGACATCCTGCTCGCCGATGAAATCAATCGCACGCCACCAAAGACGCAAGCGGCTCTCCTGGAAGCGATGGAAGAGCGACAGGTAACAATCGATGGCGAGGGTCATCAGCTCTCACCAATTTTTACGGTGCTCGCGACGGAGAATCCGATTGAGTACGAGGGAACGTATCCGCTGCCCGAAGCGCAGCTCGATCGCTTCATGCTGAAAATTTTGCTCGACTATCCGCAGGAGGATCAGGAGCGGCAGGTGGTAGCAAACTGGGATGCGGGCTTCAACTCGCGCCGGCTTAATGATGTAAACATCCAACCACTCGCCGATGCAGACGCGATCGCTCGCTGCCGTCATGAAGTGGCGACAGCGCGCATGGAAACCGGCGTCCAGCATTACGCAGTCGATCTTGTGCGCCGCACTCGCGCGCATCCATTTATTCATTATGGTGCGAGTCCGCGCGCCTCGGTCGCGTTGTTGTTGTGTTCGAAAGCGCTGGCCGCAATTCGCGGTCGCGATTTCGCCACACCAGACGACGTGCGCGATGTAGCGCGGCCGGTGCTGCGGCATCGTTTGAGCTTGCGCGCAGAAGCAGAACTCGATGGCGCCACACCCGATGCGGTAATTACCGATATTTTGAAAAGCGCTGAGGTGCCACGATAGACCAGAGGTCAGAAGTCAGGGGTCAGAGATCAGATGTCGAAACGTCAACTCGCTCACCTCGATTCCAACTTCTACCTTGCGATCCTTGATCTCTTACTCTGACCTCTGACTTCTGATCTCTGACCTCTGTTCGCCATGGGTTTTGTCTTCAGCAAATTCTTTTATCTTCTCTTCGCTGGCGGCCTCATCGTGCTTTCATTTTCTTGGGGGCGGCCTTCTCTACGTTGGGCAGCGCTTGCCTACGACGCGGCGCTGATCATTCTAGCCATCGTTGATTCCCGCCGCAGTCAACTACCAAAAGAAGTTCGCATCACACGCGAATTCAGTGGACGCTTTGCCGTCGGTGCTGAGACGCAGGTCAGTATCCAGATTCGCAATGCGCAGCCGCGCGCAATTTCGCTGATTATTAAAGATGAGTATCCGCCGCAGATGAAATTGTCGGGTTTGCGCGAAGCGAAGATTCGCGTTGCTGCGCGCACTTCGGCGGCATTGATTTATGGACTTACACCGGCGCGGCGCGGCCAGTTTGAGTTTGGGCAAATCGCTGTGCGCTTCTTGTCGCGACTGAATCTTGTCTGGTGCCAAAGGAATGTTGGCGAAGCCACAACTGTAAAGGTCTATCCAAACATGCGACGCGCGCGCGAAGCTGAATTGAAAGCACTCGGTGCTCGTTCGTTGGTCGCAACTCATCGAAAGACTTCATGGCGCGGCGAAGGTCGCGAGTTTGAGTCGCTGCGGGATTACGTTCGCGGCGATGAGCTGAGACATATTTCGTGGACCGCAACTGCACGACGAGGAAAGTTAACGACCAGGCAGTATCAGATCGAGCGCGACCAGACGATTCTGATCGCTATCGATGGCGGCCGCTTGATGACTGCGCGCATCGAGCAGGAAACGAAACTCGATTCGGCAGTTCATGCAGCGCTGGCGCTAATGTCAGCAGCCGCGCGTGCCGGCGACAATGCGGGATTGCTCGTTTTCGGGCGCAAAATCAGAAGTTTTCTGCCGCCCAGCCGCGGGCGCGAACACATGGACGCTGCGCTCGAGTCGCTTTATGCGGTTGAGCCGGAGATGATCGAGCCGTCTTATTCGCGCGCCTTCGAATTCATCGCCGCCAACAGCAAACGACGCTCGCTGGTTGTGTTGTTAACGGACCTTGTAGACGAAGAAGGTTCAAAAGAATTACTGACGTCACTAAAACTGTTGCGGCCACGACATCTGCCGTTGGTTGTCACCATCGCCGATCGCGATCTCAGGGCCGTGGTTAGCGAAGCGCCGGCAACAGTGAAGGATCTGTTTACGCAATCTGTGGCCGAGGAAATTATGTACCTGCGCGAAGCAGCACTGCGGTTAGTTGAATCGCAAGGTGGACTAGCGTTGGATGTAACTGCTGCGGCATTGGCGCCGGCGCTGTTGGAAAAATACTTGCAGGTGAAAGAGCGCGGCTTGCTGTAAGGCTAAGGAAAAAGCAATAGGCCGCAGATTAACGCGGATAAAAGCGGATCTGAAAATAAAAGCGAGTAAAACAAAATTAGACAGATTTTGTTTGAAAGACTAAGGCGTTCTGTTTCTGATTCAGATCCGTTCTTATCCGCGTTAATCCGCGGCTAATTTATTTCCAGATTCCCGGGATGCTCGTCGCACACGACGGGCATTTTCCTTCCGGCGTGACTCGCATTTTCTTGATCACATAACCATATCGCTCAACGAGTAGTTCATCACATGTCGGGCAATAAGTGTTTTCCCAACGGCCGACTCTGCCGGGTAAGTTACCCGCATAGATGTAACGCAATCCCGCCTCGCGTCCGATTTCGCACGCGCGAATCAATTGCTCCGCAGTCGTGTTGGCATTTTCCTTCATGTGGTAATCCTGATGAAATGCAGTCACGTGCCAGGGGATATCAGGCGAAACGGAAGCAATGAAATCAGCCGCGCGCTTGAGCTCATCCTCGGACTCGTTGAAGCCGGGAATAACGAGGGTAACAATCTCTTCCCAGAAGCCGCGATCATGGACCATCTGCACCGTCTCAAGAATGTTATCGACCACCCCGCCCAACTGGCGATAGTTCTTGTCGTTCATCGACTTCAGATCGATCTTGTAACAGTCGGTCCAGGGTCGCAGGTAATCGAGCACCTGCGGCGTCGCGTTACCATTTGAAATGAAAGCGGTGCGAAAGCCTTCCGGGCGCGCCTTCTTGAAAACATCGACGGCCCACTCCGCGGTGATGAGTGGTTCGTTGTAGCTGCTACCGACCATCGAAGCGCCGTACGCTTTTGCCATCGCGACCAGACGTTCAGGCGTGACAACTTGCGGCGAGGTGCCGGCCGTGTCGTCGCGCAATGCCTGTGAAGTCAACCAGTTTTGGCAATAGGCGCAGTGCAGATCGCAACCAAGCATGCCGAAAGTCAAAGTGTCGGAACCAGGTAACGCGTGGAAGAACGGTTTTTTCTCAGTCGGATCGCAAGCAAGTGCCGCCACATAATTAATCGGCACGCGCAGATGACCACCTTCATTGAAACGCACCTTACAGATGCCGCGCTTGCCTTCCTTAATCAGGCAGCGATGACCGCAGGCAAAGCACTTCAGCGCATCACCCGGCAGCTGCTCGGTCAATTCGGGCGCGCCCTCTGTAGTCAACGAGTCGAGGGTTGTGGCTAATGACTTTTGTGTTGTACTAAGCGGCATGGACTATTTCTGGTTTATGGCTAATATCCAGGCTCGAAGGGCTGAAATTTAATAGCGACGCCCCTGAGGGCGTAGTTCAGTTCCACAAAGGAATCTTAGCGCCGAAGGTGTGACAATTCCAGTCAGTTCCCAATCTAGCGTTTGTCGTACCAATACTGTCGTTATCAAGCCGTCAATCAACTCTTCTTTGAACGTTCCCCGTCTCTAGAAAGAACTCTTGTAACGGCCCGAAGGGCCAGCAGTCCGTAGCCACGTCCGTAAGGACGTGGATCAGGTGTTAGTCTGCCTTTGGAGGCCCGAAGGGCCGGCACTCAAAGGAGGCTAACATGTCAGGAAAATACCTAAGCGTACTTGTACATTTTACCTGGAGCACCGCGGGACGCGAGCCGTGGCTTGAAGCAAAAATGCGCGAGGATCTCTACTCTTACATAGGCGGAATAATGAACAATAAGAATGCCAAATTGATTTCCGCCGGTGCTATGTTTGATCACATCCATTTGTACGCGTCGATGCCCTCGACCATCAGCATTGCTGATTTTGTAAACGCAGTGAAGTCTAACTCGTCGCGATGGATTCATGAATCGTCTGCGGCCCTTCGAAATTTCGCCTGGGCAGGAGGGTTACGGCGCTTTTAGCGTAAGTAAATCGGAAGAAGGAAGAGTCGTCAGGTACATCTCAAATCAGGAAAATCATCACCGCAAGCGAACTTTCAAAGAGGAATTGATTGGACTGCTTGACAAGCACGGCATTACATACGACAAACGTTACATCTGGGATTGACTTGAGATGGCGCACCTTCGGCGCTCCCATTCCCTTGTGAAATGAACCACGCCCTAACGGGCGTGGCTATTAACTGTCGGCCCTTCGGGCCACTAAAACCCTCTTAGAGGAGCTCAATTTAGTCTGGCGCAGAAGCGCTTACGCGTTTGAACGAAAAATCATTCCACGCAAAAAAGTATAAATCCAGATGATCATCGAAGAAATAACAGTCACAGCGTTTCAACAACACACGCGCATCGTCGGTTGCGAGAAAACGAAGCGTGCGATTTGCATCGATCCAGGCGATAACTCACGCAGCATTGTGGACGCGATCGACAAGCATGAGTTTGACTTGCAGGCCATCGCGGTAACACACGCTCATATGGACCATATCGGTGGCGTGGCTGCGTTAAAGAAATTGAAGCCTGCGGCGGCAATCATGATTCATAAGGCAGACGAATTTATTTACGATGCACTGCCGGGCCAGCCCGAATGGATTGGTATTCCGCGCGAACAGTGGACAGCGTTTGGATTTGATTACGAGGAGCCGCCAAAAGCTGACGATTACTGGGAAGATGGTCAGTTGTACAAAGTTGGCGAGCTCGAGTTTCAGATCATTCACTGCCCGGGCCACACTCCGGGCCACGTCGTACTCTTTGAAGCGAACGAGCGAAAAGTTTTCGTTGGGGATGTGCTGTTTGCGGGCTCGGTTGGCAGAACGGATCTACCAGGCGGTTCAACCGAGCAACTGCTGGATTCGATCATGAACAAGCTGCTGCCGATTGGAGATGATGTGGAGGTTTATTCCGGGCATGGACCAGTAACCACGATTGGCCACGAAAGAAAAACAAATCCATTTCTGACGGGCGTCTACAAGCTCGGCGCCGGAAGATTTTGACGTAAAGATCCCTGATCCACCGCTTGCGTCGTATTTGAGAGGCTCCCTCCGTGGAGCCAGGAAGAACGATCCACGAAATACACGAAAATTCCACGAAAACATTTTAGTGTTGCTTAGTGTAATTTAGTGGATCTCCTCCACCTTCTTTTGGACTAGTCCACTACCGATTCATCTGCCCACCTGACTCCAGTCGTGTTCTACGGTATTCTTAAGAATCGACTAGTGCTGAGTTCGGAAATCAAATGAAAATCGCAGTAGCAATGTCGGGCGGCGTAGATTCTTCAGCCGCCGCGGCCATATTAAAAGAAGATGGGCACGAGCTTGTTGGCTTTACGATGCAGCTCTGGGATCAGCGCCGGGGCATCAACAAAGACGAGAACGGCGATCCGCTGCCGTCGCGTTGTTGCTCGCTCGACGATGTTTACGACGCGCGTCGCGTGGCTGAAGAGCTTGGCTTCCCGTTTTATGTGCTGAACCTCGAAGAGGATTTTGAGCGCGACGTGGTGCAACCATTCGTCTCGAGCTATCTCAGCGGCGAGACGCCGATTCCCTGCGTTGCCTGCAACAGCCGGCTGAAGTTTGCTTCACTCGATCGCCTCGCTGCCAGTCTCGGCTGCGACAAAGTCGCGACTGGTCACTATGCAAGGGTGGAATACGATGAGGCTGCGAACCGCTATCGACTTTTCCGCGGGCTCAACGCGCAGAAGGACCAGTCTTACTTTTTGTGGGAACTGACTCAGGATCAACTGTCGCGCGCAATGTTTCCTTTGGGCGAAATGTCGAAAGCGCAGGTACGTGAAGTCGCGCGCGATCACAGCATGGCGGTCGCGGAAAAAGCTGAGTCACAGGAAATCTGTTTTGTGCCCGACGGCAACTATGCCGGCTTCATCGATCGCTATCTTGCAGCGACAGATGCCGAGGAGCGATTACCTGGCGAAGGTGAATTGGTTGACACAAGCGGCAACGTGATTGGCCTGCACAACGGCATCCATCGTTACACGGTGGGCCAACGTCGCGGCATCGGCATCGCCAGCAGCAAGCCGCTGTATGTCGTTTCCATAGACGCAGCGCGGAACCGCGTCGTTGTCGGGAACGACGACGAACTTGCGGGCAAGAGTTTTACAGCGGCCGGCGTAAATTGGGTGGCGTGGGATTCTCCGCGCGAGGCGGTCCAGGCGAAAGTGCGCGTGCGCTATCGTCACAACGCTGCATTGGCCACCATCACGCCTCTCGAGAATAACCGCGTTCGAGTGATTTTTGACGAGCCGCAGCGGGCCATCACACCTGGTCAGGCGACTGTGTTTTATCGCGGTGACGAGGTGGTAGGCGGCGGCTGGATCGTGCGGAGCGACGCATAGTTTCGCGGCTTTGCGACGAAGACCCCACGCTTTTCCTAAACCTTTTTCGCTCGCCAAACGTACTCACACCGCGAATAGAAATCACTTCAATTACTTCAGTTTAAGGCAGGAAATACTATGGCAATGTCGCGAACGCGTAAGACTGTTCTCATTATCACCAGCATTGTAGTCGTTCTACTTTTAGTTGTGCTGATTGGCCTGGCCGTCCTCGTTTCCGCTTTCCGGCGTGGCGAGCCGCGGATCGAAAACAACAGCGTGCTTGCGCTTCGTGTCGCTGGTTCCCTGCCGGATTACGTGCCTGACGATCCGCTGCGAAGATTTTTTGGCAGCACCGATCAATCGCTTTCCAACCTGACGCTGCAATTCAGCAAAGCTAAAGTCGACAACCGCATCAAGGTCATCCTGCTTGACATCAACATGTCCAGCGCTGGCATGGGAAAAGCGGAAGAGATTCGCGACGCGATAGCCGACTTTCGCTCGTCCGGTAAACCGGTCTATGCATACATCGAATACGGGACGGATAAGGAGTACTACATCGCCAGTGCTTGCGACAAAATTTTCGTCGCGCCGCCGGGCGAATTGTTTATCAATGGTTTTGCCGCAAACGTAATGTTCTTCCGCGGATCGCTGGACAAGCTCGGCATCTATCCTGACATGGTCCAGATGGGAAAATATAAGACGGCGGTTGAGACATTTACTCGCAAAGACATGTCGGATGCGAATCGCGAGTTCATCAACTCGTTGCTGGACGATCTTTTCAATCGCTACGTTGACGCGATCGCGAAAGCTCGCAACAAATCGGCCACCGACGTGCGTGCCTTGATCGACGACGCTCCTTACAGCGCCGCAAAAGCAAAAGAGCTGGGACTGATCGATGGCGTTGCCTACCACGACGAAATTGAAAAGGAACTGAAGACTCAACTCGGTTACAAAGACTCGGACGAACTTCGCATTGTAAAAGGTGGCGAATACAACGAGGTTGAGCCGGAATCGTTGGGGCTCGATAAGGGTGAACGCATTGCCGTAATTTATGCGACCGGCGACATTGGTTCAGGAAAATCCAACGATGGACCAACCGGAGATCAGTCAATCGGCTCAGACACGCTCGCGAAAGCAATCAATGATGCCGGCAACGACAAGTCGATCAAAGCGATTGTCATTCGCGTTGATAGCCCCGGCGGTTCAGGTCTCGCTTCGGACATCATCTGGCACGCAGTCGAAGCCGCGAAAGCGAAAAAGCCGGTAGTGATTTCGATGAGCGACGTGGCCGCTTCGGGTGGTTACTACATCGCCGCCGGCGCCAACAAGATCATTGCGCAGCCTTCGACCATCACCGGATCTATTGGCGTGTTTGCAGGTAAGCCGGTCATCAAAGGCTTCTACGACTGGCTGGGAATTTCCAACGAATATGTTTTGCGCGGCAAGCAAGCAGGAATGTTCCGCGAGTCGGAAAAGTTCACGCCGGAAGAGCGTGCGAAATTTGAGGACTTGGTCAAACGGAATTACTACGACGACTTTGTGCCCAAGGTGGCAAAGGGTCGGAACAAAACTCCCGAGTACGTCGATTCAATTGCCCAGGGGCGCGTATGGACCGGAGCGCAGGGTAAAGAGCGCGGACTGGTGGATGAGTTTGGCGGTTTGGATCGCGCCGTTGAAGTCGCGAAGGAGTTGGCAAAGATTCCGAAAGACAAAGGCGTGCATCGCGTGATTTTTCCTTATCCGCGCACGCTGCTCCAACAGCTCTTTAACCAGGACGCCGATGAATCACACATTCGCAGCGAACAACAGCGTGCGATTATGGCGGCGCTGCCCCCGGACGCGCGCCGCGCGTTGCGTTTCATGGCAATAATGGACCACGTGAAGAGTGGCGACCCGATGCTTTTAGTGCCGTTTGATCTGGAAATAAAATAGGAATCCGCAGATTACGCAGATTTCACAGATTCAAAAGACTTGGCAGCTACGAACCCATTTTGTGAAAGGGGTTCGTGGCTGCGTAATCTTTCTTCTGCGTAATCTGCGTAATCTGCGGATATTATTTCGCGATCTTGTCGAGCCCGCCCATGTAGGGTCGCAGCACTTCCGGAATCGCAATCGAGCCATCTGCCTGTTGATAGTTCTCAAGTACTGCAATCCAGGTGCGGCCCACCGCCAAACCAGATCCATTCAAAGTGTGCACAAACTCGGGCTTGGCTCCACCCGCGCGACGAAAACGAACTTGGGCGCGACGGGCTTGGAATGCTTCGCAGTTTGAGCAGGAAGAAATCTCACGAAAAGCATTTTGCGAAGGCAGCCACACTTCAATGTCGTAAGTCTTTGCCGAACTAAATCCGAGATCGGCAGTTGATAGCGCCACCACGCGATAATGAATGCCAAGTCGCTGCAAAATATCTTCTGCATCACGTGTTAGCGCTTCCAACTCTTCGTACGAATTCTCCGGCAACGCATATTTCACCAGCTCAACCTTTTCAAACTGGTGCTGTCTAATAACGCCGCGCGTGTCTTTCCCATAACTGCCTGCTTCCGAGCGAAAGCACGGCGTGTAGGCGGCCCATTTCATGGGCAACTGGGTCGCGTCGAGTATCTCTTCGCGATGATAATTTGTAACCGGCACTTCCGCGGTGGGGATCAGATAAAGTTCTCGATCGTCCTGCAACTTAAAAAGATCTTCGGCAAACTTTGGGAGCTGGGCGGTACCGAATAGCGATTTTTCATTAACGATGAACGGCGGCAATGTTTCCGCATATCCATGTTCGCGTGTCTGCACATCAAGCATGAAGTTGATCAGAGCGCGTTCCAGGCGCGCGCCGGCGCCGTTGAGAATTGCGAAACGCGAAGCCGCGATTTTCGCGGCGCGGTCCAAATCCAGAATGCCAAGTGCGGTGCCGATATCAACATGGTCCTTCGGCTCGAAATCGAATTCCGGTTTTGTGCCCCAGCGACGGATTTCAACGTTGTCATTCTCGTCCTTGCCAGCCGGAACGCTTTTGTGCGGAATGTTTGGCAGCGATGCCAGCAGCGTGCTCATGCGCGTTTCCGCCGTCTCGCGCAGGCGATCAAGTTCCGCAATTCGATCTTTGAGTTCGCCAACTTCTTTGCGACGTGCCTCGGCGTCGGTGGAGTTTCCTGCTTTCATTAACGCGCCAATCTCGCGACTCGCAGTGTTACGCTGCGCATTGAGCCGATCAGATTCCGCGATCACGCGCCGTCGTTCTGCATCGGCCGCAGCAAAGTCGTCGAGACTTTCCGGCGCAACGCCGCGCCTGGCAAGCGCGCTTCGCACGCTTTCCAAATTTTCCCGCACGTAATTGAGATCAAGCATTTGTCTTGCCCCTACCATTCTGTGTCGGAGTGGTTGATTTTGTTGAAGAATCAGCCGCTCCGTGGTTCGTGAGTGTCCGTCAGTGTACAGGTGGATGCACACTTTATGCACACTCGGGCGGTGCCAAATAGATGTTTGCTTACAAACGGACAGGTGCAGGCTTTGAGATTCTATGTAGCGTCTCTGGTTGTGATTGCTCTTATGCCGAAGTTTTTCATGATCGAGTGTTAGTTTATGATTACCATTACAATCGTGAGCACTCGACCGTGATAATTCCAGCGGCAATAGAGAGGCTTTGGATCGCCATGTGCGGCGAAAAACCAACGCCTGTGTTCTGCGCTTGTGGGAGACTGCCTTGCGCAACAGCACAGCGAGAGACTTTGACATTCCAGCCGAAGCATAAGATCAAGCGGGCGGGTAAAGTCCGAAGCGAGCGCCATGATAATGTTTGGGGAGTTGAAGAACTAGGTCAAGTTTGTAGGTGGTTAGGATTATTTGATGATATAATCCCTAGTGATTTGAGCGCGCTGAGCCTGGAACGCCGGGCGAGCTAAAGCGCACAGCAGACAATTTAATAGCGAGACGTAAATACGTCCCAAACTTTCGGCCAAGTGCCATTCGGTTTGGGGCGTATTTTCTTTTGAGGCTTGGGAACTGGAGGACTGTCGGAGGCAGCTTAAACATGGCATTAGGATTCAGAGATCGGTTTCAACAGAATCGTTCGTCGCAGGATGGAGCGATTGAAGATCTCTTGCGGCGTCAGCGCGGGATGATCCCCGATACCGGCGGTGGCGGGCGGTTTCGGATGATCACCCCGGAAGAGGCCCAAGCAGAACGAGAAGCGTCCGCAATGTCCAGCCAGCCGAATACATGGGACAGGCAACGTCCTGATGGCAGGAGCGAGCGTGAAGCAGTGATGGATCTATTGCACGGCAACGCGGCCCCGGCAGGAAAGGCTCAAGAGCCGCAAGCATCAAATTCATTCAGAGATAGATTCAGGCAGGGGTTAGCGCAAAGCCCCGGCTTTGCTGGTAGCACACTTCAAGATCAGTTAACACAAGAGGCAAGCGATGCTTCTCCGCTCAGATTGCGAATGCGCAGCGGTGAACAAAAAGGACTCTCACTACCACTACCGGACAACGGGATCGAAGGCCGCGTGTTAGATCAGCCGGGAACAGATGCCCCGCATTCATTCAAGGATGTATTCGCGGCGAGGTCGCTGGAGGGTAAAGCCACGACTCAGCGGAACGTGTTGGACGGTTGGCGCTCGCCTGATGGACGCACCGCTAAAGAGGTGACGATGAGCTTGCTTCAGCGGGGTTCACCATCTCAAGCAGTGCTTGAGCAGCAGGAGAGCGCGTTACCCCCCGCACAGCGTATGCGAGGGGAATCAGGTGAGGGTTCCGAGTATCAGCCTTCCCCACCTCCCGGCATTGAGTTATCTACCGGACAGGAAACACGTCCCGCAATGGCTGGTTCAGGCCGTAGTGAAACTGATCCATTAAAGCGTGAAGCTGCTCGTATCCGGGACATGATCAAGAATCCAGCACGGGAAGTTGCGCCGACAGGTGAAGTTGGACTCGCGCATCCAATGTCTCGCAAGCGAGCCGCTTTAGTTGCGCTGTTGACCGGGTTATCGCAGGGTGACGAGAGAACCCCGTTAGCCGCACGGCTGGCCGCAGGTGGAACAGCGTTAGCGATAGGTGCAGCGAAACCTGACCTAGTGCAAAAGTACGTGCGCGATCTGGAAGTGCAGGATGCTACAGGGCAACTGTCTCAACAACAACAGGTAGCCAAACAACAAGCACAAATTGACGAAACACAGGCGCGCACGGACTGGACGAAACAGCGCCCAGATATTGAAGACGAAAGAAGTAGAGGGCGGCGACAGCGCACAATAGCGGACATCTATAACCGTCTACCGGAGTTTGATCCAAACGATCCTAATAATGCTGAAATGGTTCAAACTATGGTTGATGTGGGATTGCACCCCGTCCTAAAAAGGCGAGGGCAAAAACTTCAATACGTACACGATGAGAAAACAGGCGGATGGTCAGTCATCAGCGGCGATCCGTCGTCGGGACAAGCCACATCGCAAACGATCAACACCGATCAGAACACTCCGCTTACTACCACGTCGGGCGCACAGGTAAACGCAGAGAATCAGACAGCAAACAGGGCAAGCCGCGAGCGCATGGCTACCGCTGGCAGGTTGTCACGTGAAGGCGTCGCTTCATTAAATCGACAGTCACGCGAAGCGGTAGCAGAACTCAACCGACGAGCAACAGGAACAGGAAGGAATGCGAATAATATTGCTAACCGTAAATTCAGTTCAGCGGCGACCGATATAGCCAAGCTCGAAGATTTGAAAACCGAAGCCGCCGATCCTAAAAACAAGAGTGCCGCCGCGTCGCTTCAAAAAGCAGTAACGCAAGCGCAGAAAATCCGCCAACTGTACGGCGATGTTGTTGAGGTTGGTTACGGCCAGGACTCGGAAGGTAGGCAATGGCCTTACGCAAAACTGAAAGCCAGCGGGCGGCAACCCGCAAATACGCAAACCATGTCAGGTGGTCTAACCGAAGAAATGGTGCGCGAACACGCGAGACAAAAACATCTTGATCCTGACGAGTTGGTGAGACGAGCGCGAGCCGCAGGGGATATTCCTTAAATGCCCGACGAGTACGACGACGCATTAACAGAGTTACGATCATCACCAGCTATGCCTGTATCTATGGCGAGGATGCCGCGCAGTTCTGCGCCGAAAAAACAGTTATCGCCGGAAAGTAAGATCGAGTTTCAGCCG
>JBDUCB010000098.1:0-14413 GCA_040003695.1 bacterium | reverse complement strand
GGCAAGGCCGAATCCAAAGTCCAATGTCCAAAGTCCAAAGTCGGAAGAACGAAGTACAAAGCACCAAGATCAAAGCCACAACGACTCGCTTCTCAGATTATTAGCATCCCCCAATCTTTCTTCGAAGCAATACGTTTACCGGCAATACGATCACATGGTCAGGACGAACACGGCCGTGCTGCCGGGAGCTGACGCCGCCGTGGTGCGCATAAAAGAAACACGACGCGCGCTGGCGATGACGCTGGATGGAAACGGCCGTTATTGCGCGGCGAATCCGCGCGAAGGGGCAAAGCTGATCGTCGCCGAAGCTGCGCGCAATGTTGTCTGCGTTGGCGCGCGTCCACTCGCAATAACAAACTGTCTTAACTTCGCTTCGCCCGAACGACCCGAAGTGATGTGGTCCTTTTCAGAAGTTATCGATGGCATGGCTGAAGCTTGCCGCGCTTTTAATACGCCGGTGGTTTCCGGCAACGTCTCGTTCTACAACGAGACAGAAGGCCGCGGCATTCTGCCGACGCCGGTGATCGGCATGATTGGTTTAGTTGAAGACGTGCGCCGCGTGGTCCAACCAGGATTCAAGCACCCGGGCGATCTGATCGCCATGTTGGGCACAACTGCTGACGACCTTTCTAATAGCGAATACGCTGCGGTCATCGAAGGCAGGTCGACGATAGAAATGATTGCCAACGGCACCGTGCCGCGCCTCGACCTCGTCGCGGAACGAGCCACGCAGGACACGTGTCTTGCAGCAGCCGAAGCAGGTTTGCTTAGCACAGCGCATGACTGCTCGGATGGCGGACTGGCTATAGCGCTCGCTGAATGTTGTTTTTCGTCACTCAACCGTCAACGCATCGGGGCTGACGTTTCTTTACCCGATTCCCTGTCTGTCGTCCCCACACTTTTCAGCGAATCACCCTCGCGTATCATCATTAGCTTCGCTGCTTCTGCTCGCGCTGAAATCGAAAGCATCGCGCAGCGCGAAAATTGTGCGTTGGCGATCATTGGTGAAGTTGGCGGCGCCAAACTGCAAATAAAGGTTGGCAACCACGCAGTCGTTTCCTCCGACGTTTCAGAATTGGAAAGCATTTGGAGTAGTTCCCTTCCGAAAAAGCTTGAGGCCGAAGTCATGGCCGCGGGGCGAGAGTAAAACAGTTTAGAGTACAAGCTTTAGCTTGCGTGTTGGCGGTGTAATCTCAAGCTAAAGCTTGTACTCTAAACTACCACCACAAAATGCACCCGGTAATTTATCTCAACAAAGTAATGCTGGAAGCAACGAAGGCGCGGGTCGCGCCTGTGTCTTCGGCAATGCTTTACGGCCGCGGCGTGTTTACCACAGTCGCGATTTACAGCGGCAAACCTTTTCTCTGGCCCGCCCACTGGCAACGACTGCATGATCATGCCGGCCGTCTGAATATTGACTGTGCCGGCGCAAATGAACGCAACGTCGGCGAAGCAGTAAGAAAGCTTGTCGCCGTCAATCAGGTGAAGGATGGCCGCGCGCGCGTGATCCTGCTGGCTCGCAGCGGCCGCGACGTATGGAGAGCGAAAAAAGAAAGCACGCGCAAGACTGATCTTCTGATCATGACGAGCGAGGCGCAGAAAATTTCTTCGACGGGATTGTCGATGGCCGTCTCGCCATATCGCTGTAACACGTTTTCGCCGCTCGTCGGTGTTAAGAGTTTGAACTATCTCGATCAGGTGCTCGCCTGGGAAGAAGCCCAGGCACGTGATTTTAATGAAGCGGTGATGCTCAATGAACGTGGCGAGATTGTTTCCGCAACCACCGCAAATATTTTCTGGGCCAGGGAAGGAACGATCTATACACCGGCTCTGAGCACCGGCGCACTTGCCGGTGTCACGCGCAGCGCCGTTATCGAATTGGCCGCGAAACAATTTATTCCTCTGATTGAAGGTGTTTACGAGTTGGCCGATCTTACCGAAGCCGACGAAATATTTTTGACTTCCGCTAGTTACGGCGTGGCGCCAGTAACGACATTCGACTTTCGCCGCTACTCGCTTGCCGCAGGAAATATTTACGCCAAGCTGTCCCATGCTTTTAACGTTCTAACGTCAGCGCTAACCTAGGAAACATTCCGTCTAAGCTACCAGCAGCAACCTCATCAATGGCATCTGCGTAATCCGCAACTTTTAAGTTGCTTTAGGTACTAAAGTCCTGCGTTTCCTTGACGGTCCAGATACTTGGCCATTAGTTACTTTCGCAATCACGGCTGCTAATAACCATCCTTCCGTATTTTCCGTCGAAGTATCCATCCTCAACGAATTTCAAGGCGCATGGGCCATTTTGTCAGGCTCGTCGGAGTTTAGCGGCCTCGGACAGAATAATCGGGCAATCAATGATGAGCTCGAAGTCCTTAACTCCGCCAGGACTCTCCTGCTCCTGGCATGACCTTCGCTCTATCCATCTGGACGGTAGGAAAAGGTAAATGCTACCTGGACCAAAACAACAAAGGAGTCTTAGCTGTTCAACGCAACAGCTAATTGTTAGCCAGGAGAAACTATGCTGAATAAATCCCTGACCCTGACACTCGCGATTGCACTCGCCGGTTGTATGACCCAAATTACCGCGCTAGCGAACAGTGCTTCCAACATCGATTTCAAATCTGAATTGTCGAGCACAGACGTTCTGTCGAAATCTCACCCGGATACGATAGAGGTACCCCCAAACGGAAAACTGAAGGTAGCCATTCTTGGATTGGTCGCTGGCGCCAAAGCGGGCAAGATTGGGCCACGTCAACACGCGCAGAAACAGCCCACCAAAGCCAACTTTTCTAAGGGGACAAAAATTGCGATTGGCGTGGGAATCGCGGTAGCCGTGGTCGCCGTGATTTTGATCGCTAGCCACCGCGCGCCATTTGACTAGTTGCTAACACTGGTAAGCCGCGAGTGACGGCCTTTTGATAGGTCGAACGCCGCCGAACTTCTATGAATAACATGCGCGCATTTACCAACCAATATTCGTCGCTGGCGCTGCTGTGCGTTTTCACGCTAATTACGACCCGACGGAGGGTGCATTTGGGCAAGCTCTCTGCATACCTTTTGAGAGATGCACGGCATTCGAAAGTTCTCTGGTCTCATTAACAAAAAAGGAGAAAAGCTATGTCTCTCAGGAAAATCTTCTTAACAGCGTTTGTAGTCATCGCTTTGATCGGGTCAAGCGGATCGTATTCGTGGGCGTATGCCAGCGACAGATTGCTGCCGGTAATGACGCGAAACATGGATGAAGCCACGGACTTCGGTCCGATATTCTCGGCGACTACATTCTCGCAATTCGCGACGGAGGTTGCGAATGCCTATCTCGAAGTCCAGGCCAGCAACATACCGGAGCGGAGCGCGGCAATCGCCGACGAGATTGCGGCCAGGAAGCCTTACCTGGTCGGGCTTCAGGAAGTTAGTATCTGGCGCACCGGCCCGCTATTTGGACACGCAGACACAGAGACCTTTAACGCGCTTCGGTCACTCCTTGATGCGTTGGAGGCTCGCGGTCAGCACTATGCTGTAATCGCGATGTTGAAAGAGTTTGAGGGTGAAGCTCCGAGCGCCCTCGGCATCGAGATTGGGTTCGCCGACCTTGATGTAGTGCTGGCCAGGACCGATCTCAGTGTTTCGGAGCTCAAGGTCTCGAACATCCAGGCACAACATTTCGTTACCAACCTGATGTTCCCCAGTCCCATTCTCGGGTTAGTGACCATTCCGCGCGGATGGATCTCTGTGGATGGAAAACTTCGGGGCAAGGAGTTCCGCTTTGTCACTACTCATCTGGAGTCATTTCATCCGGGGGTGCAGGCCTTACAGGCGGTTGAGCTGGTCCAAAACGCAAGTAATACAGAGCTGCCGGTCATTATCGCCGGCGACCTCAACACGGCGCCGCTAGAGAGTTTTGGTTTTCCTGGCTGTCCTCCACCGGGTGGCAGTCCCGCGCTCAATCCTGCTTACCAGATCGTGATTGGGGCCGGCTTTTCAGATGCCTGGAGTATTTTGCATCCGAGTGATCCAGGCTTTACGTGGCCGATGCATTGCGAAGATCCATTCACGCCGTTTACAACTCCCGACCAGAGACTTGATCTCGTGCTATTCCGAGATGGGCGAAAAGGATTGGGTGCATTAACAGCCGATCTGATCGGCAACAATCCGAGCGACTTGACCTCATCGGGACTGTGGCCATCCGATCACGCCGGGCTTGCGTCAGTGTTCAAGTTGGAACCATAAAGCCGTTCACGATTGAAAAATGTCAACGTTCAAAGAGTATCGTGTTGTAGATAACCAAACCTTACTGCTTGGTTTGGACTACATGTACCGGGAGACAATGATGCGCCACGAGAGCGGCGAGTTACTGGTTTGTGCGCGCCGCCTCGCAGCAGCGCTCGAGGTTAACAAACCCAGAGTGACGGGCTCGGCTTTCTGAACCACGCGAAGGCTAATTCCTGGGACCAACCAAAACGTATCTCTGACCAAAACGCATCTATGATGAGAACCTGCAAAATTCGAACCCTGGCGTTGGCGGTTGTCATCTCTTTACAAATTCCGGCCACTCTTGGATGTGTCGGGCATCGTGTACCCGACCTTTCAAAGGTCTTTGCGTCCGCGAGAGCGGAGACGGGGAAGCGGCCAATTATACTTGTGCCCGGCATCCTAAACATGAACCTTCTTAATTCGAAAACCGGTGAAACTGTTTGGCCGAGTGCCTTCCGGTCTGATGACGATGAATTGACACTTCCTATAACCGGAGATCCGCTGAACAGTAATGACAACCTGGTGGCTACAAAAGCGGTTGAATCCGTACGCTTCCTACCGCTCACGCCAAAAATTAGCTTTCTCAAAAACTTGCTCGTTGCCCTGCGCACCAACGCGGGCTACCAGGAAGGAGATTGGGATAACCCACAAAAAGACGGCGATCGAGATACCTTTTACACATTTATCTACGACTGGCGTCGCGATAATGTGAGGATGGCCCAACAGCTAATTGAACGAATCTCCGCATTAAAGAACAAACTCGGCAAGCCTGAACTGCGTTTTAATGTAGTCACGGTTTCCATGGGCGGACTTATCGCTCGTTATGCGGCAATGTACGGAAACGCAGACTTACCCTACGACAAGAGTCCGCCATGGACACGGCGATTTACAGAACAATCGGGTGTTGGAAAAGAATGCGTTCACCGTCTTATTGGCTGGCCATTGAATACATTATTCGGCGATATATGTAATACCTGAGTAATTAGCAGAATTCAGCTAGATCTTCATTGCCTAACCTCGCCTGAGAGAGTACAGTACGCGCAACTCATGATGCGGCGTTTGCCCCAGATTGCCTCGCCATTTTGCCTTTTTTGCAGAGGCTTGAAAGCTGTCCGGACCTGCATAGCTAGCTGAACATCTATTAGGAGAAGCTCGAAGCGATTTTCGCCGTTGAGATTCTAATGCCCCAGCAGTTACCTACAGTTAGTCATCGAACCTCAATGACGCGCAAACGCGTGCTGGTAGTGAATTGTTATTTCGATGATTCGCGTCAACCAATTCGCCGCACCACAAAAATTCCGCAGGCAGTCGGGCCAATTTATCTGGCCGGGGCGTTCGCGCGTGAGATGTGCGATGTGCGTTGCTACACGGAGCTGGCGAGTGGACCACTTGAAGACGAGCAACTGCTTTCGTGGCCGGACATGCTGGTGCTGACCGGTCTGACAAATAGTTTCGATCGCATGCTGCACCTCACTGCGTACGCGCGCACAAAGAATCCAAAAGTAATTGTGGTGGCCGGTGGACCGACGGTGCGCTCGCTGCCACTCACCTCGGAAAAGGTGTTTGACTATACCTGTCTCGGCGATATCGAAGAGCTGTGCGAAGTGATCACAGAAGCGTTCGGTCCGGAATACGTGGCCGAGACAATGATCCCACGCTATGACCTGGCCTACTGGCTGGGCCGCATTGGTTATGTAGAAACCACGCGCTACTGCAACTTCCGCTGTTCGTTTTGTTCGTTGACTGCGGAAGGTCGCAGTTACCAAACTTACGATCTGGATTACATTCGCCGGCAGATCCTGGCATCAGGCAAGCGTCGCCGCATGTTTTTCCTCGACAACAATTTTTATGGCAGCGATCGCAATCACTTCAAAGCAAAGCTGAACTTGATAAATGAAATGCGCGCCGCTGGCCAGTTCAACGAGTGGGGAGCGTTGGTTACTAACGACTTTTTTGGGCGCGACGAGAATCTGAAATTAATCAAAGAGGCCGGCTGCGAATTGCTCTTCAGCGGCCTGGAGTCGTTTGACAATGATTGGCTGCGAAATTTTAACAAACTGCAAAACACAAAGGCACCGCAAGTTGAGATGATCAGCAAATCGCTGAACGCCGGCGTCGTGTTTTCTTACGGCTTGATGGTCGATGTCACAACTCGCACGATTGCCGATTTGAGACGCGAGTTAAACTTCATCACTGATACGCCGGAAATCACGGTGCCTTCGTTTGTGACTTTATCGATACCGCTTTTAGGCACGCCGTATTTTTACGAGTGTTTGCAGAATCGCAATATGCTGCCAAACACCAAGCTGCGCGACATGGACGGCACCACGGTCTTGCAGAAGCCGCTCGATCCGATCGATGAGGTCGTTAAGTTTGTTGATGGCCTGCAAAGCATGAAAGGTTTTCACGGTCGCCTGGTGAAGCATGCAGCCAGGTTCGCGCGTATCTATCATTCGAAACTAACAAAAATGCAGATGGTGCTGGCGGTGGGCGCTGGATTGCTGGTCTGCGCGCAACCGCTTACTACGTCGTTCACGAGTTTTGGCTGGACAAAAAAACGACCGCGACCGCGCACTTACATCAGCACTACCGAGCCGTTGGACCACATGTACACACCCGCATTCCGCGTTGACTCCCGCTTTGCGGATTACTTCAAACCCACCATGGTTACGGACAGCCAGGGCGAACTGCATGAAGACATTCTGAAATCAGGCCTGCTGAAGAATACGAATGTTATTGAGCATGCCGTGGCAAAGGCGGTGTAGGTTTAGTGCTCCCGATTCAGCCGAATAATCCCACCACGAACATCCTAATCAAAGAACAAGTGAACGATCCACGAAATCACACTAAGTAAGACTAAAATTTATTTTCGTGACCTTTCGTGTTACTTCGTGGATCGTATTTCCAAACTTGAGACGCGAAGGATTCGACAATGCGACACACCTGAAGGCAAACGGTTTTGATTTGCTCTCAATTTAGGATCACCTGGCTGAAGCCAGGTGATAATGAAAGGTAGGCGAAGAGGATCGCTTATTTCAGTTTGGATTGTGGACCTTGCGTCGTTCGCGGTCTCGCAGCATTCGATGGAGAATTTTCCCCGCCGGACTCTTTGGAATTTCACTTATAAACTCTACAAGCCGAATGCGTTTGTATGGCGCGACCTGGCCGGCTACGAATTGCATAATCTCATCATCACGCGCTTCGGCCTTTAACACTACGAAAGCTTTGGGAACCTCGCCATGTTTCTCATCCGGACTGCCAACCACACCTGCGTCGGCAACTGCCGGGTGCGTTAACAGCACCGCTTCGAGTTCGGCAGGCGCTACCTGCCGGCCGCCGACTTTAATCAGCTCCTTTATTCGATCAACTACGAACAGCCGGCCTGCTGCGTCGCAGTAGCCAATATCGCCCGTGCGCAGCCAGCCGTCGGCAGTGATCATCTCGTGCGTAGCGGTTGGATTGCCGAGATAGCCTTTCATCACCTGCGGACCGCGCACCCAAATTTCACCTTCTGCGTTCGCACCAAGTTCCGCACCGTTGTTGTAATCCACAATCTTGCATTCCGTATTGGGCAAACAAAAGCCTACTGCGCCGGGCTTGTGACTTTGCGGATCAGGCAAGCTCGCATGCGACAGCGGGCTAACTTCCGTCATGCCATAGCCGTATCTGATCTCGCAGCCGAGACGACGCGAACAATCCTGCGCAATCTTGTCAGACAGCATTGCAGCCCCACAGTGAATCAGCCGCAATGCCGAAAGATCGTGCTGGTCCACTTGCGGCGCTCGCGAAAGCGTCAGCACCAAAGGCGGCACCAAGGGCGCGACAGTGACCTTGTACTTCTCAAGCACTTGCAGAAACTGATCTAGATCATAGCGCGGCACAGTGACGATGGTGGCGCCTTCACTAAGTCCGAGATTGGCAATAATGTGCAAACCATAAAGGTGATACATCGGCACCACACAGACCATGGTGTCGTCGCTGGAAAAGGCGTGGTTCGCCTCCATCAAACGCAGCATCGCAACCAGATTGCGATGCGTAAGCATTACCCCTTTGGGTAATCCGGTCGTTCCGCTTGAGTAAGGAAGAGCCGCGAGATCTTCATGAACATCAATTGGTGTGTGGTTCGTGAGTGGTCCTTCAGCCAATAAGGAAGCAAATGAAATTGCGTGGGCGGCTTCGCCAATCACAAAGAGCTTGGTGATGCCGGCCGCCTGTGCCACCTTTCGAGCAGTCTCGATAAGCTGCGGAGCGGTGAGTAAATATCGCGCGTCCGAATCCTTTAGTTGTTTGATTATTTCTTCGTCAGTAAAAAGCGGGGGCACCATCGTCGTCGCCGCCCCCAGGCTGGCTATCGCATGAAAAGCCAGGGCAACTTCCGGCAGGTTTGGACTGTAAATTGCGAATACTTCCCCTTTCTTCACGCCATGACGCGCAAAGCCGGCGGCGAGCCGGCTAATCAAAGTGGGGAGTTGCGCGTAGGTGTAGGTTCGCCCCGTTGGTCCATCGATCAGGGCGGGCTTATTCCCGAGCTGAGGCGCGTTGCGTAAAACGTACTCAGTAACCGTTGAGTCAGGAATGGTCACTGGCGCGTGAGGGCTTTTGAAGATCATTTATATTTTCTCCAAAGAGATTGAGGGATGAAATTGTTACCGCAAAGAATTCGCTGTGTTACCGCCAAAACTAAAATGGACAGGCAGGAATGCCTGTCCTACTCTATTTAACGCCGCCGGGGAATGGTTCATCGCGTTCCTTTACCGCCTGCTTGAAACCGACCGCGCCCGCGCGTTGCTGAAACGCGTAGCCTTCTTTCGTGTGTCGCGCTATACCATCGAAAAGCGTGCCAAGCATCTGCGACGCTTGCAGACCCTGGCCCATCAGAGTTTGATTTATCAAAAGCTTCATCATTACCAACTGATTAATCGGCAGCTTTGCTACTCGCTCGAGCAAATTCTCAAACTGTTCATCAAGCTTTTCTGCCGTCGCGGCCTCAGTTGCCAGTCCCCATTCAGCCGCCTGCTTCCCAGTCAGACAGTCGCCAGTGAAGAGCAGTCGTTTTGCTTTCGCAGCTCCGATTCGATAGGCCCACAACGCCGTCGTCGGCACGCCCCAGGCGCGCGCGGGCGGATAACCGATCGGCGCTGTGTCCTCAATGATTAGGAGGTCGGCACAAAGCGCCATGTCCGTTCCGCCTGCAACACAAAATCCATGAACTTTACAAATGACCGGCTTATCGCTGTAGAACAAACTCATGAAGCCGCGCACGTTCCGACTCATCATGGCGTAGTCTGTAATCGGGTCCCACGTGCTCTCAGGATCGTGATTCGCCAACTGCACTTTGGGATCCATTGGTGAACCCTTGGGCCAACCCATCAACTCGCCTTCGCTGCCGAGTTTTTGTTCTGCAGTCATCACCAGATCGTAGCCACCGCAAAAGCCCTTTCCATTACCCGCCAATGCGATCACATGGACAGCAGGGTCCAGGTTGGCGCGCTCAACGCAGGCGGCCAGCTCTGCGGGCATTTCAAAAGTAATGCCGTTGCCGCGCTCAGGCCGATTGAGCGTGATGCGCGCAATCGATCCGGTAACGTCGTAAGTGAGTGTCTTTAGTGTGTCCATGATAATCCTTAATTAGTCGTGCCATCTGAGATGCTTAGTTCCGGATCGATAGGAACGATCCACGAACTACACGAAAGTTCACGAACAATTTAGTGTAGCTTCGTGTAAGTTAGTGGATCATTGCTTTTCTTTTTAAATCACACCCTAAGCTTGCACTTAAAATCCGGGCACGAGCATGCGCGCCATTCGTTCGGGATTTTTTATTCGTTGCGTCGTCATCCATGCATCAGCGTCGGCGATCAACTGCGGCCCACGCTGGTCAGCAAGCAGCTCGCCCAGACGTCGACGCGACGCTGCCGCGTACAGAAGCATGTCGACTCGTTCGAAACCGGCGCTGGCGGCCTCGAGCAATGTCGCAGCTTCCGTGTGCTGACCGCGCTGGTGTGCGACTGCGGCTCGAATAACAGTGGCGAAGGCGCGCGCCCATGACATATTTTCTTTCTCTATCTTGTGTGCCAGCCGCTCGGCAAAATTCAATTTTTCTCGATCGTTATTGTTCAGCGCCATCGCCAGCACAGCGCGAGCGCGCAGGTAAGTCGCCTCAATACGAAGCACTTGCGTGCGCAGGAGCATTGAATTTTCAAGCGCCGGCCACTGGCCCATTATATGTTTCCAGGCGACGTCGGCGTCTCCGGTGTAAAGTTCGATCTGCGCCAGCGCCAGCAGCGAGCTGTAGTGTTGCAAGTGAAATCCTTCGTGCGGCCAGGCTTTCAATGCCTCGATTACTTCGGCCCTTGCTCTGTCTGGATCGTCAGCCGCAAGCCAGATCGAATTCATGCGGGTGCGCAGATCGGTGGCTGCGAAAACGTTCCCCTGTTCGAGCGCTGAAGTAAGCAGCGACGGTACTCGCCGCGAAACTTCAGCCAACTCGCCTAAATATAAAAGCGCACTCAACATGAACCGGTTGGCCATCGTCACTTCCCAGGTCACGCCCGTGCATCTATCGCGCAACACTTCGGCGGCGCGCTCGCAAAATTCAGCCGCTCGTTTCCACTCGCCCATCAGGTACGCACTCACGCCGTTCGCCCAAATCGATAGTCCGATCGCATGCGGGTGGCCGACTTTCTGCGACAACTCATCAGCTTGGCGAGCGATCTGCATGGCGCGCTCTTTCCTTTTACCGCCGGCCGATACGCTTTGCGCTACTTCAAAAGCCATCGCCCTCGCCACGCGATAAGGTTCGCCGGCTTTCAGTGCCAACAAGAGATGACGACTTTGAAAATCCGCGCCGCGAATCAGATCAACGGCACCGAGACCCGCGGCAACGGCCCAGCACGTATCGATGCGCACCAGGTCGGCTTCCGGAATTTGACTGGCATCGCGCTCAGTAAAATTCAACCCGCGCAACTTGATCTGTAATCGTTTCAATAGTAGTGAAAACAGCGCGCGTCGCGGGCCCGCGGGCAAGTGGAATCCGACCGCCGCGAGCACCGAGCGAATCAGTTCCAGACCTTCCTTGATGTGCCCGCCCATCAACAACTGCTGCGCGGCGCGCCGGCGGAAATCCAGACTATGGGCCGCGGAACTTAGCTGGGCCACTTCGAGATAAGCTTCTGCTGCCTCAGCGGGGCGACCCGCATTCGCAAGCGCCTCGGCAAGTCCGCGCTTGAGATCCACAAGCTCAGCGCCACGCACGGGCGCGAGTTCCAGCGCGCGCCGGTAAAAAGCTGCCGCGCGATCAAACGCCAGTGCGCTCGCCGCTTTGCGCGCGGCTACGGCAGCATGTGTCGCGGCGCGAACTCTCTCCCCGGCGCCAAGGTAGTGTTCAAACAACGCTTCCGGATCGTCTATGCCACGAACTTCAATGGCCTGGGCCAAACGCTTATGAATCTGGGTAACTTTCTTTGGCGACAACTGCGAGGCAAGAGTTTCGCGAAGGCGATCGTGATAGAGCTCGAGCGTGTGCCCATTGCCGGCGCGAATAAACTGCGCCGCTCTCAGCGAACTGATCAGTTGCAATTCATCGCCGGAAAGTTCGGCCGCTTGATAGACAACGTCGGGATTGATAGGGCGGCCGGCTACTGCGAGAGCATCGACAAACGGGCGCGCATCTTTTGGCAGGTGGCTAAGGCGGGCATCGAGCATCATCGCCAGCGTGATGCCGGTGGTGGCGGTTTGATCGCTGGTCAAAGCATAGCGCGCGAGTTGTTCGAGCAGAAACGGATTGCCGCGCGCTTCAGCCAATATGGCATCGGCAAACTGAGCGAACGCCGCAGCGGATGGACCCAACAGGTTGTCCAACATCTCGAAAGATTCCGGCTTTGACAACGCGCCCACGTAAACCTCGCGGCAGTTGTCGGTGCCGGTTTTTTCCAGGAGGGTCTTCAGAAACGATTTGGCTTCAAGATCTTCGGTGCGAAAACTCGACAGCAACAACAACGGCGGTGAGTCTGGCGGCCGAAGCAGATCTTCAAGCAGTGTCGTGCTATCGGCGTCGGACCATTGCAGGTCATCAATATAAAGCACCAGCGGCTGGCGATCGGAAATGCGCGCAAGCAGCTCCCGCAAAGCAGCGAATGCTTTGCGGCGCAAGGTGAAGGGATCGGGAATCTGCTGCTCGCGTTGCGGCGCATTGAAGACCGCATCCACTTGCAACATCACTGGAAAAAGCCTTGCCAGCGCCAGCACTTCGCGCGGCATCAGCGCCTCAGCCTTAACTTCCGGCAGCGACATCAAATGCTTAGTCAAGCTGTCAACCACGCCATCAAGCGCCTTGTATGGAACCGACTCGCGCTGGTAGCAACGGCCCTCGAGAACGACAACCTCAGGCTCATTCGTTCGCAGCTGATCGAGAAAATGACGAGCGAGCGCTGTCTTGCCCATCCCCGAACTGCCGTGCAAATAAACGGTTGCTGTGTGTCCGCGGCGCGTGAAAGAAAATGCGTCGGAGAGTTGACGCAACTGTCTATCGCGGCCAACGAATGCAGCCATCGGTGCTTTGGACGGAGCCGGTGACGACATGATTGGACGTTGCAATGGACCAGTCTTGCCGTGTCCGAGTATGCGCAATACCTCGCGGCCGGTGGGCCGCTCTTCAGGCTTGCGGCGTAATAGCCGCACGCAGAGGTCGTTGAGGTCCGGCGAAACACTGTTGACAACTTCGCTGGGCGCCGGCGGATCGAAGTTTTGCTTGTTCATCATCACTTCGAAAAACTTTCCCGAGAACGGTAGCCGCCCAGTCAGCGCCTGATACAACATCACGCCGACGCTGTACCAATCGCTGGCCCGCGAAATGGGAAGTTGCGCACCCTGCTCCGGCGACATGTAGTCGGGCGTGCCGGCGAGCGTCACACTGTCGTGGAGTTCCTTGCCTTCAACTTCCGCCACCAGTCCAAAATCAAGAATGACGACGCGGCCCTCGTTTGTTACCAGCACGTTTGAGGGCTTAATGTCGCGATGAAGTTTTCCCGTTTCATGCAGGCCATGCAGGCCCTCAGCAAGTTGGCGTAAGGCGATGTCCAGACGACCGAGATTGAGTTTCGACTTCGCCAACAAGGAATCGGCGGATCTTTCTGGAGAATCTTGTTCCGAGTCTGATTCGCTGATCGTATCTAGCTGTCGCGTTTCTGCTTCGTAATCGGCGAGTAGTTCTGGAGGCGAACCTTCCTGTGTGCCTTTGAGCAAGGTGGGTGTCCGTGACGTTTGTTTACGCCCGGCGCGATAACCGGGGCGAACGTATTCGAGAAAGTTGACGCCCTTAACCAGTTCCATGGTGAAAAACCAGTACGGGCCTTCGACCATGAACTCGTAAAGGGCGGCCAGGTTAGGATGTGAAACATCGGCGAGCGAACGAAACTCATTCTTGAAACGTGAGATGTGCGACGCTTCAGCGCGCGTGAGTGTCTTCAGTGCCACCAGTTGGTCGGTTTCGCGATCATGCGCTTCATAGACCACGCCCATGCCGCCCGAGCCGAGACGGCGGCGAATGCGAAAGCGTTCGGTACCAAGAAAGTCGTGGGAACTTTGGCTCATTTAGCGACGAATCGACGAGAGGAAGAACGGCATTACGAATTCCACCCCCAGGATAGTGCCTGAGTCAGAGAATAAGAAAAACAAAAAAGACCTGAAAGATTTCCTTACGCAACCAAAACTACGGTCATCCTATTCGATCTCGTACTCTTGGGGAATGGCCGGAAATATGTTTTGCTTGAATCGACGAAGGAGACATTGAAATGGATTGGCGCGTCTTTCTAACAACTTTTGGGGTTATTTTTCTCGCCGAAATGGGCGACAAAACTCAATTGGCCGCGATGACCATGTCAGCACAAACCAAAAAGCCATGGGCCGTTTTGATCGGTGCCGCGCTGGCGCTGACGGCTGTCTCGGCGCTTGGCGTAGTTGTCGGCAGTGTCATCGGAGACTATCTTCCGCTCATCTGGGTTAAGCGCGTCGCTGCCGTTGTTTTTATCTTAATTGGCGTGCTGATGCTTCTGAATAAATTTTAGTCAGATGCCTGTCGCTCATGGAGCAAATAGGAAAGAACCAGAGTAAGAGGAATATATGGTGGGGCGACGAATACAGAACCGGGAGCGGACCGGGGTCCCCG
>JBDUCB010000310.1:0-4262 GCA_040003695.1 bacterium | reverse complement strand
GTGCATCCAGCCCATGTTCCACTTAAAGTCGAAGCCAAGCCCGCCTGTATAAGTTGGATGGCTGACCATGGGCCAGGCAGTCGATTCCTCCGCAATCATCATCGTGCCCGGACACTCGCGATGCGTTACCTCGTTCAGCTCTTTCAGAAACGCCAACGCCTCCAGATTTTCACGCCCGCCAAACTGATTAGGAACCCACTCGCCTTCATTGCGGCTGTAATCGAGATAGAGCATTGAGGCGACTGCATCGACGCGCAGCCCGTCAATGTGAAACTCGCGGAACCAGTAAAGCGCGTTCGCAATCAGAAAGTTTCGAACTTCATTGCGGCCATAGTTGAAGATGTAGGTCCCCCAATCGGGATGCTCGCCTTTGCGCGGATCGAGATGCTCGTACAAAGCTGAACCATCGAAACGGCCGAGCGTGAATGCGTCTTTGGGAAAATGCGCCGGCACCCAATCCATAATCACGCCAATGCCCTTTCGGTGCAGGTAGTTAATCAAATAGCGCAAGTCATCGGGTGTGCCATAGCGCGCTGAAGGCGCATAGTAATTGCTGACCTGGTAACCCCACGATGGACCATAGGGAAATTCCTTGAGTGGCAAAAACTCAACCTGAGTAAAACCCATCTCGCGTACATACTTCGCGAGTGGCTCAGCCATTTCTCGATAATTGAGTGGACGATTGTTTTCTTCCGCCACGCGCCGCCACGATCCGAAATGAACTTCGTAGATGGCAAGCGGCCGGCGAAAGTGTTCTGCCGTCTCACGTCTTTTCAACCACATAACGTCGCGAAAGCGATGCTTCGACTCATATACGACGGACGAAGTATTGGGCGGCTCTTCAGCATATGACGCGTAAGGATCGGCCTTTAAAAATACCGGCAGGCCAGGCGACTGGATTTCGTATTTGTAGATTTCACCCGCTTTGAGGTTTGGAATGAAGATCTCCCAAACGCCGGACTCGCCCAACCGCCGCATCAAATGACGGGAGCCGTCCCAGTCATTGAAATTGCCGACCACACTTACGCGTTCAGCGTTTGGCGCCCAGACCGCGAACGAAACTCCCTTTACGCCATCGTGCGTGACAACATGTGCACCCAGTATTTCATAGATGCGTTCGTGCCTTCCTTCCGCGAATAAATGGAGATCGAGTTCGCCCAATGTTTGCTGCACTGATTCACTTTGGACAACGGCCGAGGCCACAATCGCGCGTTTGCGGGGCGCGCGATGAGGCGCGTCGGCCGGCTTTTTTGGTGGCTTAATTTTGCTGGAAGCTTTTTTAGTCATGCAGTTGCCGGCGACAAAACTTCGCGCGTTCGATCGAAAGAAGGATTGGCAGGTTCCACCCGGCGGCGATAGATGTCTGCGCCGTTTCCCAGTTCAGGCCGATTGCTTTGTGCTTCTGCCAGGATTTCCAGAAAGCGTGGCCGCGGCGAAGGCAGTTTCAGCTCGTTCATGAGCTCGATGACACGGCAGGCGTATTTCAAAATCTGGATTGGCTCAAGGCCACCAATATCGTTAAAGAACCAGGCGCAACTGGTATACATCAACAACGCATTGCGCTGCATTTCCAGAAACGTAAAAGCACGGAGTTGTTGTTCGCTACTCAATTCCCGTGCGGCATGGTGCTGCAAAAACATCTCGCGCGATTCGACCTGATTCAAAACGAGTTGAATCGAGTCGTCCCGCGCAGCCCACGGATCCACGAACAACTCTCCACGCGTAGCTTCAAAAGCTGTAGCGCCTTCGTCGCGTAAGAAATCGAGCGCCTCGCGCAAGGGTTTGCGCCACCCCTGGTTCCAATTCTTCTCACCGCCGGTGTGACAGCCACAGTCTCGGCTCCAGCGGGCGACGCCGTGAATACAACTCCATGAACTGCCTTCGCCCACCGGGCCGTTGTCTATTTCCACTTCCATCGTTGGTGGATGGCGGGCCAAATATTCCCCGTAGTTAGAAACGCAAAACCCATTCGCCGGCGCAGCCAACTCCATCAAGTGGGCCAAACCGAGGTCACCAAATTTATGATGGTGCCCATAACTCTCACCATCTGTCGCCACGTTTACCATTCCGTATGTCCCACGCCGCTGCGCCATACTCTCTGCCAGGGCATCACTTGAAGAAAGTGCATGTTCAAAAGCAATCGCATGCGCCATGTCGCGGTCGTAAAAAAATAGTGCCAACGATTGTCCCGAACCGTTTCGATGATAGCGCCGATACGGCATGCTCGTATCGAGCTTGCCGTCTTCGATTAGTTGCCACCCGTTGGTCGTGGCCCTGGTGGCTCGAATGCGCGCGGCTTGGTGCGGCGCGAGAATTACAAATTTCAGCCCGTGATCGATAAGGGAGTCGAGCACGTCCTCGTTGCAAGCGGTTTCCGGCAGCCACATCGCTTCCGGTTCGCGCTCAAAGCGGTAACGAAAGTCGGCCAGGCCCCAACGAATTTGCGTAAGACGATCATGCTCGTTACACAAAGGCAGTATCGCGTGGTTGTAAGCTTGCGCGATCGCATTTCCGTGCCCCTTAAAGCGACCCACACTTTCAGCGTCTGCAGCCACGATGCGCGAATACGTTGCCGGATGAAACCGCTCGAGCCAAACCAGCAACGTGGGGCCGAAATCAAAACTGATATTGGCGTAGTTGTTAATTGTGCGTTCACCATTCAATGGATCGCTGATATGAACCGCAGCGTTGGGCTCGTAACATTCGGCGTGAATCCGCTCGTTCCAATCGTGAAATGGAGCGGCGTCAGGTTCCGTCTCGATCGCGCCGGTCCACGGATTTTCGCGTGGCGGTTGATAAAAATGGCCGTGAATAATTAAAGAAGACATATCAATTAAAATGCTCCAACTAGGGTATCGTAGGCGTTTGTGCCGACAAAATGCTGCGGGACGAGTTGAAACACTTCGCTAAAGATGAATTCAACGATAACATCATCGTAAAGCCTTCATTAGGAACTTAGCGCCAATCGTAGTTGAGCGAATTCTTTCATGAGACTTCTGGCTGTCATTCCCGGTATTGCATTGATCCTGGCCATTCTCTGGGACGCGTTTGAGACTATCATCCTGCCGCGGCGTGTCACGCGCCGCTTTCGCTTGACCAGCGCATTCTACCGAACAATCTGGACGCCCTGGGCGGCTCTCGCTCGCTCGCTGCGTAATCCCAAGCGGCGCGAGAAATTTCTCGGCTTATTTGGCCCGTTGTCGTTGCTGCTGTTACTGGCGCTTTGGGCGCTGGGCCTGATTCTGGGTTACGCAATCATTCACTGGGCCATCGGCGCACACTTAAATATCTCCGCGCGGCCAACCTTTGCCGAATATCTTTATCTTAGTGGGACTACTTTTTTTACGCTCGGCTATGGCGACCTTGTTCCGATGCTACCGCTGGGCCGGATGCTTGCTGTAATCGAAGCAGCAAACGGTTTTGGCCTGCTGGCAATCGTGATTGGTTATCTGCCTGTCCTCTATCAAGCTTTTTCGCGACGCGAAGTGAACATATCCTTGCTTGACGCGCGCGCCGGGTCGCCTTCGAGCGCCACTGAGATGCTGCGCCGTCATGGGGAAAGCGGAAATTTGGATGAGCTTGGCTCAGTTCTGCGCGAATGGGAACGTTGGGCGGCGGAGCTGCTCGAAAGTCACCTTTCGTATCCCGTGCTCTGCTATTTCCGTTCGCAACATGACAATCAATCGTGGCTGGCTGCCTTGACGACTGTGCTCGATACCTGTTCGCTCGTGATGGTCGGCGTCGAGGGTTTGCCCGCGTGGCAAGCAAAACTCACGTTTGCCATGGCCCGTCACGCGGTCGTGGACATCGCGCAAATATTCAGCACAGCACCCGCAGCGCCGCAATCCTGTGCAACGCGTTTGTTTCCCGGCGATCTCGAACGCCTGCGCGAAATCCTCGAGCACAATGGCGCCTCACTGAGAGATGGCGCGGATGCTGAACTCAAATTAACTGAGCTGCGTTTGATGTATGAACCTTATGTCAGCGCGCTTTCAAACATGCTGCTAATGCCGCTGCCCCCATGGATTTTGGGAAGCGACGCCATCGATAACTGGAAGACCAGCGCCTGGGGCCGCATCCAATAGCGATGAAGAGCCACACATTTCGTTGTAAATGAGTTATGGAAACGTAACGGAATTGTCCTCGACACGGGTGGTCCACTGTGTGGGCCCAGGTCCGAAAACTCGCATGTTGACACTTCACGAATCGCTGCATAGAATTCGCTTACCCCTAAAACAATCGATCGAGTGGAGGAGGAGTCA
>JBDUCB010000050.1:0-4267 GCA_040003695.1 bacterium | reverse complement strand
GCCAGCAGGTCCGCGACCAGATCAAAAGCCTGCGGCAAACTGGTGTCCGCAACCTTTAGCGCGAAACCAGTCATCTCATGCGTAGTAAAAGCATCGAAATGTCCCCCAAGACGATCTGACTCGATGGCAATGTCGCGCGCCGAGCGACGTTTGGTCCCTTTGAAAACCGCATGTTCGATGAAGTGGCAGACACCGTTCAGTTCAGGCGCTTCGTGACGCGAGCCACGGCGCACCCAAATACCGGCGGTCACGGATCTGAGGCCAGGCATATGCTCGGTCAGGACCTTGATGCCGTTGGAAAGTTCAGTCGAGCGAACGTCGTCAATCATTGTTTGAATTAACAAAAGGGGCTGGAATTAAGTGCCGCTTCGCATGCTAGCACGGCGGCAACAGGCGGCAAAGCGAGCCTAAATTGCGAGTAAAATAGGCCTGATTCCTTGACAGGGATTGAATTATTGGCGGAAAATGAAGGCCATCCAACGGTTCTGGTAAGTCTCCTGGCCTGAACCAGTTCGCCTTCTCGGGTTTGAGGCTGGACTACTTTGTAGTTCTACATGAAGACATGACCTGTGCGGAGACGCTTGCCTATTTTGTGCAGACCGCAGCCACGCTCGATCACTTCAAACGTTTCCCAGTTGAAACGTAAGGAGGTTTCGTGTCGATGACAGAATTCGGAAGAAAAATATTAGGTCTTTCTTTGCTTGTTGTTTTCGTTGGCTGCTATGCGCAAACCGCGACGGTCAATGCGAGCACCGGAAGTTTGGCGACTATCTCAGGTGCGGTTCACGACGATAAAGGCAATCCTCTCGCCGGCGCGCTAATCTCTTTAATAAAAGACGGCACCAGTAAGGTCGTCAAACAAACTCGCAGCGATATCAATGGCCGCTTTGCGACGCGCATTTTGCCTGGTCGCTATGGCATTCACGCAATTGCCAAAGGATTTAACGAAGTAGTTTTCTCTGCCGTTGAAGCGCGCGCGTCCCAAGAGCTGATCTACCGTTTCAATCTCGAGCCGATTGGGTCCGGCAAAACTTTGGTTGAGCGTCGCCGAGATCGCGAAGATGTCAGATGGATTTTGCGCTCAACCCATAAGCAGCGTTCGATCTTCCAGGTCCAGGAAGGTGATGACGACGACATTCAGGCAATCGTCGCAGCGGAAACTGCAACGAGCCAATCTCCAACGGACAATGTAGACGGTGTAACCGAACCCACCGGAGAAGCAGAAAATGTCAGCCCGCGCAAACACGTGCAGGGGGTGTTTGAGACATATTTTACGAGCTCTTCTTACGGCGCGGCTTATCCCGGACTTAATTTTGCCGTCGCTACTAATTCACAAAACGGCGTCGAGTTGGTCTTTGCGGCGCAAGTTGGCGCTGGTCCTAATGCACCTGAACGCTTCGAAGCCAGTACGCACCTCCGTGCCGGCCAGCGCCATCGCGTGGGCATGAGCGTGGGCGCCATTAAGTTTGCTCAACCGATCTGGGCGACAGTGAAGCCAATCCAGACTGATACGCTGGGCCAATTTTCTGTACGCGCCATCGATGAGTGGGTAGTTCGCGACGGCATCGTCATCGTTTTGGGACTTGATTATTCGCGTTTCCTTGGCGGCGGCGGCGCGCGCTCGTTGAATCCGCGTCTCGGAGTTCAATTTGATGCTAATGCGCGCACGCGTTTGCGAGCCGGTTATGCAGCGGGCGGCGAGGAAGCTCGCACGCAGAGTGTCGCAACTTTTGAAAATAGTCAGATTACTTTTACTGACGGCGCCAAAAGACCAATCGCTTTTGTCGATGGCCAGGCGGTAATGGAACGAAGCCATCGTTTGGAGTTTGGCGTTGAGAGAGTGCTCGACAACAAATCCAACCTGGAAACGACCGCGTTTTTTGATACTACCATCGGACGGGGCGTTGGCATGCTCAGCACTCCGATGACGGCGTTCTCCGGCGCTACCGGTGAAGCTTTTATTCATGTTGCGAATCAGCAGGGTGCGGCGCGAGGCATGCGACTGGTATATACGCGCCGGCTGAGCCGGGTTTGGACAGCATCGGCGGGTTACTCGTTTGGTCGTGGCCAGCGATTGGCGTCAGGCGACATATCAAGACCTAATGACATATTTGAAAACTCTTTCTTCCAGACGGCCGCGTTCCAGCTCGGCGCTGGGTTTGATAGCGGCACCAACGTCCGCACGGTGCTGCGCTTCTCGCCGAACGCGACAGTATTTGCAATCGATCCTTTTGCGGGCCGTCTCGGCGTTTACGATCCGTCGCTCAGCATTCAGGTAACTCAGGAACTCCCCAGCTTCGGCTTGCCCATTCGTGCGGAAGCGGTTCTCGATGCGCGAAATTTACTTGATGCGCAAACTGCAACCGACAATGGAGAGGTACTCACTCAACTGAGCACCGGACGTCGTTCTGTTCGAGGAGGAATCTCACTGAGATTTTAGAGAACAGATAAAGGAAATTTGCATGATGCGTCCCCCGCCGCAGTTACAGTTTGGTCCGATTTGCCCATCCCGGAATTTCTCCAAAATCTCGGAAAAGTCCAAAAACTTGGATAGTGTCTAGTTCGCAATATATGGACGCGCTTAACCAACAACGCAGAAGCGCGCGCTCGTCATCAACCCGGAGCATGCTGGAGTCAGAATTGTCCTGGTGCAACGGGTGACTTGAGAATCGGGGAACAAACCTTGCCTTTTCGTAACCAGATCGGGTGCGGAAGGCACCTCGATAACTTGATTCAGTGAAAAGATCAGTCTTTACAACTGGGACTTGGCTGGTGTTCGTTACCTCCGCTCTACTGGTGACGGTGGCCGTGCTTAACTTTGCGCAACGGCTGCGTCATGACACACCCCCGTGGGACGGAGTCACCTGGAATCAAACTCAACAGGGCATAATGGCTGACAAAGTTGAGGCCGATTCATCCGGCGCACGTGCACAGATTCTGCCGGGCGATCACTTGATCGCAATTAGTCTTGACGACAACCATTACGAAGAAGTTGGGCACGCGAAAGATGTTCAGATTTATTTGGACCACTCTCGCGTCGGCGGCAACATACATTATTTAATAGAACGACCCTCTTATCCTGAGGAGAGCCGGTACTACTACGCAGACCTCGACAATCTCGATGCAATTCACAAATGGACGCCGCGCGATCTTTACATCAATCTCATTGGCGTTGTTTACCTGTTAGTCGGTTTCTTTGTGCTCTTCAAACAGGGAGGCCGCGCCCCTTTCTCTTTACACTTCGCCACGTTGTGTTTAGCTGCTTTTGTCTTTCATTTCTTTACTCCGATTGGTAGCTATCGCGATCTCGATCTGGCGGTTGCTTTTTTTAGAAACGCGGCGTTCATTTTGTTCGGTCCGCTCTTTCTGCATTTCTGCCTTGTCTATCCACAACGGCAACAGCTTTTCGATTCGAAGCGATGGCGAGCTGCGTTGTTATATTTGCCGGCAACCTTACTCCTGATTCTTGCGAGTTTTGTTTTTCTCCGTGGCGTGTTAACGCCATTGCTGCCCGCACTGCGCAGCGTTCCCAGCCTTTCCGAATCGTTCGTCGGACTGTTTTACCGTCTGACGTTTGCGCACTTTGCGGTGGCGCTGGTCGCCAGCGTGTTCTTCCTGATTCGTACCTGGTTCAGGGTGAAGACCGCAGTGATTCGCCAGCAGATGAAATGGGTCATTTGGGGATCGCTGTTGGCGGTTGCGCCGTTTACCCTGCTTTATGCAGTCGGCTTCCTGCTGGGAGCACAAACCGATCCCTGGTTGATCGATGCGGCAGTACTGCCGTTAATTCTGATTCCGCTCGCGTTCGGCTATTCGGTAGTGCGCTATCGGTTGATGGACGTCGAACTCGTGGTTCGTCGCGTTTTTGTTTACGTGCTTACCACCCTATCGATCGCCCTTATGGTCGGGGCAGTCGTTTATCTTGCCGGACTTTACGCTCTTGGCGAAGGTAGTCCGTCGAGTTCGGGCGAAATTACATTACGCGTTGTGCTGGCAATCGTGGCGATGGCCGCGATCGTAATGATTGCCGCACCGGTCAAAAACTTTCTCCAGGAACAGATAGACCGCCTGTTTTATGGCGAGCGCTATGACATGCGCAACAGCCTGTTGGATTTTGGCCGCACGCTTTCTGCTACCACTGCACTTGATCCGCTGCTCGATTCATTGGTCAGTCGTTTACAGGAAGTCATGAACGTTGGCCGCGTGGCGATTTTCATTGAAGACAAAAATGCAACGGCCGGCTATCGAGTGGCGCGCGCAGCCGGGC
>JBDUCB010000383.1:0-4287 GCA_040003695.1 bacterium | reverse complement strand
TTGGGAAAACTAAACAACGCTATGGCGACATCACTCGGACCTTCTTCGCCGATGCCGGGAAAACTAAACGCGGCTGAGGGTGGGCCATCGCCCGGGAGGAAGTAGCCCTGATGTGTGCCACCAAACTTCTCCACCAGCCGCATCCACAGTCGCGCGTAATGCTCAAATTCGGCCAACTTGTCCGGGCTAACCACATAGCGCAAGTAACAAGTAATCAACGCGTCTCCTTTCGTGTTCCCTACCAAAATGTTAAAGGACTTCGGCCGAAATCGACGTTCTTGCAGATGGGAAAATAGATTCTCGTGCCATCGCACCCCCACTGCGGCGCGGTTGCCCGTCCCTCCGTGTTAGCGAGCAGTTGCACGTCGGCGCCATCGACATTCATCGTAAATATTTGATAGCTGGAGTTACGGTTGGAGGCAAACACGATTTTTGTTCCGTCCGGCGACCATTCGATTCGTAGCCTGGACGACCCTCGCACCGATTTGGAAAGCGCGTTGATTGAACACTGCCGCTTGCGCTAAGCATTCCCGCGTCTCGCTCAAATCTTATTTGAAAGCTACGCCATGAGGTCTTGCAGGTCCACTCGCCAATCCTTCGTTGAAATCAAGTCGGAATTTAGTATCCAGCACGAGATCATTGGCGGTTACTTTGGCCACATGGATCTTGTGGTCACCCTCAGCATGGACTTTTCCGGCCTCGTCCTCGTTCAAGAAATAATCCGTAATGACGACACGTTTTTCGTCTTCTGTGAGTGCCAGGTAGTGGGGCCCCGAATTCGCCCCCAAGTCCAGGACCTTCAAAACCTTCGGCTGCTCAGGGTTCGAGGTATCAAACATGACGACTTTGCCGGCCATGTTCATGGTGACGAATAACCTCTTCCCATCTTTGGTCATACGCATGAGTTGAGGCCAGCCGCCTTTAGCAATTGAGTTGAAGTCAAAAGCAGACTTAGCCGTGCCTTGCTGCGTATCCAGCAGATAAAGCTGCCCATCACCCATCCCAGCGGTATAGCCGCGTCCTTTTGCATCACGAGGGATCAACCGCACGTCAATGGTTCCGGCCGCACCGGCAATCTTGATCGTTCGTACGATTTTCCTTTCCCTAAAATTCCACACCCGCACGCTCCCCCGCAGTTGTAAATCACCCGGCACGGCGTGCAAAGTTGTCGAGGGACAAATGAAATCGCTAGTGACCATTAGATTCATTTCCGGGCGGACTGAGATACCGTGAGGATTAAAACCATCATCAGGCGGCGCTTCAGGATATTCCCTCACCAGCTTTAAGTCTTTGCTAAACTCCACGATCCTTCCCGGATGATGTCCTTGCGCTCCGCCCATCATCGTCACCAGAAAGCCCCCTTCGGGTAGCGCGTAAAACTCGTCCGCAATGGCAGATTGAGGAGGATCAGCCGAGGAGATAAACTTGGGCGCGCCGGCATTGGACACGTCAAAGAAAAAGACCTCCTTCTGTCCTTTCAAAACGCTCAAGAGTCCGCCACAGGCCAGCACACGGCCATCGCGCGAGAGTCCTACATGATGAGGTTCATTCCAGGTAGCTCCAGCCCCAGTCAACGGCACAGTCGTAATTACTTTTCCATAATTGGCCGAATTTTCATCGAAGTTCACAACGGCCAGAAAGTCAGGGTTCTTACGCGCTTGATCGCCTGCCCAGACAAACAGGTGTTTTTCTGAGTTCGCAGCCGGCGTAGCGGAAGGATTCGCCTGCGAAACCTTTGTTCTGCCCAGAAAGAAAAAACTTCCTACAGCGAGGAGTACGCCAAGTATCAAAAACCAGACCTTGTTGAGCCTTAACTGAGTCATTGTCTTGTCCTCCTTTTGAATTGTATTTACCGCTGTAGGCCCGTGCGATTCTTCACCGCCATTCAACGGTGGAGTTGGCCGGGCGCGGCGATTAGTTATAAAGCTGACAGCTATAGCTAAGCGGGGCCTCGTTTCCAGGCATCAGAAACAGTACGTCCTTTTTCTACATCATCAACCACCAGGATAAGTTGGTTTTGATGGTCGCTGTAAATCACTTCTATATTTACACCAGCCTCCGCCATTAGACGTGCGATCTTCCCAAGTTGTCCGGGTTGGTCTTGTTTGAGTTTTTGTACTAGAACTTCTCTGTCATCGAGAACTTCGATCCCTTTTTGTTCGAGCGCTTTTCGTGCGGCCGCGCCGTCGGCAAATAGAAAATGTGCGATGCCCTCGCCGTGAATTACGAATGCGCCTCCGCCTTCAACGCTGACGCCAGCGCTGCCAAGAGCTTCACCCATTTCGGCTAACGCTCCCGGACGATTTTCCAAACGTACTGTTAGATCTCGCATCTCGATTCCCTCACGATTGTGGACTATTGAGCTACCAGCCGCGCAGCGGCGGCATGATAGTAGCCCCGGAGAGGGGAGCGTCGCATCCTGCGTGGGGTGCTTGTGCGAGCGCAGGCTGGGATCACATCTCAACGAGCCGCGCAGCGGCGGCATGATAGTACCCCCGGGTGAGCGAGCGCAGCGAGCAACCCGAGGATCACGTTCACAACAATATACTGAGCCCGCTTTAGCGGGCGACAGATAATCAGATCGGGGTGCGGCGGATCCATGTCTGAATTGTTTTTCGCGCGGCACGAATGACAGGCAAGAATGCCCGTCCTACATCACCACGCCAAAATGCTCTCGCAGTATTGCCGCATACTCCTCTTCACTGTTTAAGGTTCGCTCTTGCCGGCCACCGTCCTTGGTCGTTGTGATGAGACGCATCTCGCTCAATGTGATGCGGCGGTCTTCTGTCACGCGCGTGCAGATGCGCCCTTGTGTGAAGTGAGATTGAGGAGAAGTCTGATGGTAGCGGCACATCTCTTCATAGTCAGCAAACTGGTGGGGCTGTAACGTAAAACGATACTGCGGGTTCCATTCTTCGCCCTCAATGCGCTGCATCAGAATGAAGGAAGGGCCGTCAGGAACGATGCGATAAGCGCGGTTGACTTGCACCTGTTCACTACGATCATCCAACAACAATGGCTCTAGAAATAAATCGCCGAAGCCCACGTCTACCAGCCAGCGCTGTTCTAACGTAACCAGTAAGGTCATGTGATCAAAGGGCGGACTAAACTCGCCTGACGCATTCGCAACTTCGGCTGAAAGCATTACCACGTCAAAACCAAGTTCGCGCAACAATGCTGCGAATAGACCGTTAGCTTCATAGCAGAAACCCCCGCGCCTGCGCCGCACGATCTTGGTAAACAGAGCTTCCTCTTCAAGCACGATTGGCTCGTTGGCGTGAATGCTTAAATTTTCAAAAGGCACCGCGCGCAGATGCGCTACTTGCAACGCGCGCAAAGACTCGGCAGTAGGTGCAAGCGAGCCGCTATAGCCGATGCGTTCGAGGTAAGCGTTGATGTCCACTAAAAAATGTGAAGCAGTGAATGCCAGAGTTGAAAGCGGCAATTAATAAGAGCTGAAAAACCTCACACTCTTGGGTGTAGCCAACTCTCCTCACTGAGCGGCGCGCTTTCGGTCCTCTCCAAGCGCTAGTTCAACTGCACCCTTGAACCCACCCTCACATTAATTTATTGCGGTTGTTGAATTCTTATCAACGGGTCGGGGTCCGAATGAGTTGTTCGATTGTTCTTTAGGGCTTGAATACCGACTTTCTTTCCTTCTCACGCCGTAATCGTTCAAGCTCAGCGTTTTTCTTTCGCAGTTCTAGTACCTTCTCACGTCTCGCGAGTTCTGCGCTTGCAACCGTATTAGTAATCGTCACTGTCGGGTAATCTGAATATTCAGGTCTGCGAGCATATCGTCCTGTCCAAACTTCGACATTAAATCCAAGACACTTAAGAACTGCATGGTCTCGGTCTTCGAAACTCCAACCTTCTGTCGGCAGATTAGTCTTTGCGGCAACTTGTCGCACGAAACTCTGTAAGTTCGGAGGCTCGAATTCAGTATATTGTGTTGAAAGGAAAAACAGTTTGCCATTCAAAAAGTGCCAAAAAAATTCCACATCTTCATAGTCCTTACTTGGAACTATGCGTTCAGCAACAATTTTCGAACCATAAACAAGTTGAGAAAGAGGCTGTTCGCGCTTGGGTCTAACAAGTTGTTATGCGGCGCGTACTTCGACAAACTCGACGCTCGAGGAAGGCGCCGGAATGGGTTGTCCATCTTCGCGAAGGCCCTCAATATGGAACTCAATGGCCTCCTGAATTAATTTCAAGACCTCGTCTCTGGTCTCTGCCACTGCCACGCAACCGGGTAAGTCAGGGACATGTGCGCCAAAGCTAGTTTCG
>JBDUCB010000110.1:0-14579 GCA_040003695.1 bacterium | reverse complement strand
GCCAATCGCTGGGCGTCTACATGCAGATTTACAACGCCGGCATCGATCAAACTACGTTGCGTCCGGCCGTTGACGTTGAATATGTGCTAATGAAGGATGGCAAAGAAGTTGGCAAGCAGCCCGAGGACTGGCAGGGCATGAGCGATGCCGGGCAACGGCTGACACTAGCGCGACTAATTGATTCGCAACGGCTGACACCTGGTGACTATGAGTTGACGATTCGTATTCGCGACCGAGTTTCAGGCCAGGCGCTGTCGCCATCCGCGAAGTTTACGATTATTCAGTAAGCGAATTTCACTGCAAGGGTGAATGGTTGTTAGCGTTCCAAACCACTAACGACATTCACCTTTGTTTTTGCCGCCGCTGGTAACTTTCCCTGACTGTCCCCAGCTTGGTATTTCCTTGAACTGAGTTTCCCCGCGCGTCCATCACGGCCACTTCGAAACCAGGATATGAAGGCCGGAATCGTTGGCTCTTCCACGTCTCGACGGTGATGTCGTTTTCCGCGGCGCGATGATAACCGTATTGCGGCAGTCCTTCGCGGTCGCCGCGCACGTCGGCGCCAGTCAGGTGAAGTATGCGCACGCGAAAGCCTTCAATGCGCGTTATCTTTCGCTCAACATTGGCAATCAAGGACATTTTGATTGGACCGATTATAACTTGAACTGTGGCCCAATGCTTCGTTCAAAGAGGGCGCATTCGGGGACGCGGTCCCCGATGATAGAATCGAAAGCGAATGGAACAGCCGGTTAACTTGTTGGCATTCACGCAGGATGAGCTCGCGCAGTTCTTTGCGCGCAGCGGCGAGCCGGCCTATCGCGGAGGCCAGGTATTTGCCGGATTACATCAAAGGCGGCTGCAAAGCTTCGAAGCGATGACAGACTTGCCTAAAGCCTTGCGAGAACGTTTGGATTCGACGGCCGCCGCTTCGTCGCTTGTTATCGAATCGCGCTACGTTTCCGAAGACGGAACGCGCCGCTTTCTGATGAAGACACGTGACAATCGGCCGGTTGAAACAGTTTTCATCCCGGAACAACGGCGCGACACGATCTGCTTCTCATCACAATCGGGTTGTCCTTTGCAGTGTACTTTTTGTCTTACCGCGCAACTTGGTTTGCTCCGCTCTTTAACAGCCGGTGAGATTGTCGAACAGATAATAATTGCGCTCAACGATGCGTACGGTGTTGGCTTGGAACCACCCCGCGGAGTAAATCTGGTTGGCATGGGCGCGGGCGAACCGTTGCTAAACTTCGAAGAACTGATGAAGGCGCTAGGAATAATGTCTGACCCGCACGGGTTGTTCATTGTTCCCAATCGGGTGACGATTTCCACTGCCGGCGTGGTGCCACGCATCCGCGAGCTGGCAACAATTGCAAAGCGGCCGCACCTCGCAATTTCATTGGCTGCGCCCACTGATGAACTGCGCGACGAGTTGATGCCTATTAATAAGAAGTGGCGGCTCGAGGATTTGTTGAGTGCGTGCAAGGAATTTGAAAAAAGTCTTAAGACGGGCGAACGAGTGACGTTTGAATATGTGATGTTGGCTGGGATTAACGATTCGGATGAGCAGGCAAGACAATTGGCGAACCTGCTGAATCGCCACGGTCTGCGCGCCAAAGTCAACCTGATTCCCCATAACGCGGCGGATCCTTTGCCCTACGCGCCCTCGTCGCCAGAGCGAATTGAAGCGTTCAAGAATATTCTCGAATCTAAGGGAGTTCACACTTACGTACGACGGCCGCGCGGGCGGGACATTTACGCGGCATGCGGGCAATTGGCGGCGCGCCGAGAAGGTAATTTGGTTACTGGCGTGCATTCCTTGAGTTAGAAAGTTGGGTGGAATTTAGACGACTCACTAAAGCAACCTGTCGGAACGGAAACCATTCTCAGAACACACATGCGATCATTAATTCAACTACTTTCGTTAATCGCCCTGCTATTTCTTCCGGCGAATTTCTTCGCTACGCCATCAACACAATCGGCCCCAAACATTTCGATCACCGCCGCGCTTTCTCCCGACAAGGTGCAGCGCGGACGTTCGGTTCAGGGAACGGTGGTAATGGAGATCCCTTCAGGGTTTCACGTCAATTCCAACCGGCCATTGGAGAGGTTTCTGATTCCGACTCAGCTTAACATCGAGGCGCCAAAAGGAATTCGAGTGAGCGCAGTCATTTACCCGCGCGCCGTTTTACGCAACTTCAAGTTCTCTAAGAATCGCGTAGCGGTTTATGAAGCACGCGCGACTATGCGGTTCAACCTAGCCGTGCCTGCAAATTTTTCGTCCGGCACGGTGGAATTGAAGGCGCACTTGAGATACCAAAGCTGCAACACTGAGGTTTGCTTTCCGCCGCAGACGCGCGATGTCAGTTTGTGGCTAAAGGTGCAGTGACTGGTTCAGACTCAAGCAGTTCAGAGTTCAAGCTTTAGCTTGCTGTTAAGACTGCAAACTAAAGTTTGAACTCTAAACTGCTCGCCTTCCAATCACGCTCATCAGCCGTCCCACTTTCCCGTACAGATTCTTCTCGCGCCGGTAAGAGAAAAACAGATCCGTGCGGCACATGGTGCAAAGCGGTGCGCTGTAGATCCTATCTTGATCGACTCCAGCCGAAATCAATTGCTCCCGATTCGCTTTTATCAAATCGACGCAGTCATGATCTTCACGCGTCGGATTAAGTAAGCCGGCATGCGGAAAATGAGCATTGAACGCTTCGATCACCTCGCTGCCAACTTCATAACAGCACGCGCCTGCCGCTGGACCAATCGCGACCACTACATTGGACGGCTTAGTTTTGTAATCAAGCGTCATGCGTGATAGCGCTTTTTGGGCAACCGTTGCCAGCGTGCCGCGCCAACCGGCATGGACTGCAGCAAACGCGCCCGTTTGCGGATCGCCAATAAGAATCGGAACGCAGTCCGCGGTTTTCACTCCAGCCAAAACGCCGCGCGCATCACTGACAATCGCGTCGCAGTAGACTGTATCGCCGCGAGAATCCGCGGCAGGCTTCGCGGCGAGTAAGTTCTCGATCACCCGCACGTTAGAACCGTGTACTTGCCAGCAGCCTGCCAGCGCCCATTCACCGGGAAAGAGCTTGAGAAAGCGACGTCGATTCTCCAGAATGTTTTCCGCGGCATCCTCGTTAAAGCCGGCGAGGTTCAGTGAATTCTTCGGCATCAAACTGACGCCGCCGGTTCTAGTTGAGAACCCATTTGCGAAACCGGCTGCTTCGAGAGGAGCACAAACAAGGACGGTGACGCCGTTGTGCTCGCTCCAGTAGAAGCCGGCATGTTCTAATTCCTGTCCGCTTATGATCATTTCCATTGGCATAGACATTATCGAAGTTGCGCGCGTTCGCGAAGTGCTCGAGCGCACGCCGCGCTTTACTGAGCGCGTCTTCACCGCGGCCGAGCGCTCCTATTGCGATAGTCGTGGAGCAGTGGCCGCGCAGCATTATGCCGCGCGCTTCGCGGCAAAAGAAGCTGCATTGAAGGCGCTCAAAACCGGATGGCGCGGCGGCATTAGTTGGCAGGATGTTGAGGTCAGCGCTTTAGAAAACGGTGCGCCCCTTCTTGGTTTTCACGGGGAAGCAAAGAAATTGTTTGAAGAATCGGGTGCAACCGCGGCACATCTCTCAATTTCCCACACCAGCGAACACGCGATTGCCCAGGTTGTATTGGAAAAAGGCTGAGGATTAGCAGAAGAAGCGGCTGCGCCATCTGATGTGCGGAAGGTCTCTGACCTTCCGGTTCTTAGGAGCCATTTCGGTCGGGGCAAAGCCCCGAGGAAAAAACCATTGCTTACGGAAGGTCAGAGACCTTCCTCACATCAGAGGGCAAGCCCGACAGCAAACTCATATCTGATCACAACGAGGATGGGAAGCAATCAGAAACATTTCTTGTTTCAACCTAATGCAAAAATTTAGTTATAGGGGATAGAAACGCAGACTATCGCATCGCGTTGACTAGAATCCTGCGGCCCTGGGAATCCACATCCACACGTGTGCTTATGAGCAGCGACGATTCGCGTGCTGCGCCAGCGAGCCTGACCGTTCTTGAATGTTGAGTAAGTAAGGTGTTTTCGAACGCACCACGCCCTTCTTCTGCATCAATCCCACGTGATTCCGGCAAGTTTCCGTGCCGATAGCATTCAAGATTCGGCGCCAGTCTTTCAGTAACAGCGATCAGTTCGCGATGCGGACAAGCGAGCGTTGAGCGCAAGCCGCTGTCCGCGTCGATCTCTACAAACTCAATTCCTTCCGGGCAGGCGAAATTTCTGCCACCCAGTTCCGGTCTCTCGCCAACTGCGCCTTGCATGAAACTAATCCAGGCGGGCAGGGCGGCCTCGGCGCCGGTCAGCCCAAGTTGCTGATTGTCATCAAAGCCGATCCATACAACACAAACTAAATTCGGTGTGTAACCGACAAACCAACCGTCGTGGGATGTACCGGTTTTCGCGGCGAAGGATGTTCCCTTTAACGCACCACGCGCCGCGTGCGCCGTGCCATGATCGACAACTGCTTCCAGCATGTTGGTGATCATGTAGGCAGTCGTGGGACTAACTATTTGGCGGTCGTTGTCAATTTTGGCATTGTGTGCCGCCGGTGGCTCACCGATGCTCGCAATAACTTTCGGCTGAACCCGATGGCCGCCATTGGCAAACGCGGCGTAGGCCGTCGCCAACTCGAGCGGTGTCACTTCTTCCGTACCCAACGCCATAGATGGATAGCGGTCGGGCCGCGGCAAGCCAAAATCAGACGCGAGATTGGCAATGCGCGCTAAGCCAGTTTGCAAAGCGACATCGACCGTAATTACGTTAAGAGATTTGACCAGCGCCGTGCGCATGGTGACGTCATGCATTGAATAGCCACCGCCGAAATTCGCTGGACGGTAAAGCTTGTTGTGGTCATAGACAAACTCTCGCGGCGCATCGCTGAACGTTTGCACGGGCGACATGCCATCTTCCAAAGCTGCGGCATAGACGAAAGGCTTAAAGGTCGAACCTGGTTGTCGCCGCGCGTCGGTAACGCGGTTCAGTTGCGACTCGGCATAGTCACGCCCGCCAACCATCGCCAGCACGTCACCTGTTTTGGGATCAAGCGCGACCAGCGCGCCCTGTGGTTTTACCGCGCGACCTTTATAAACGACAGCCAGGTGGTCCAACTGCTGCTTCAGAGCATTTTCTGCTAGTCGTTGCAGATCGAGATCGAGAGTGGTGTAAATCTTGTCGTGGACTGCACGCACGTCATATTGATTCGATATGCGGTCCACGTAATCGACGAAGTAAGGCGCAACGGATGCCAAATCTTTCGCGGGCGATAAAACAACGTGGTCCGTTTTAGCGACGTTTGCCTGCTCCTTAGTAATCCAGCCGTCGCGCAGCATTGCTTCCAGGACGAGCGTCTTGCGCGCTCCGGCTGCGTCCGGGTGATGCAAAGGGGAATAGCGCGACGGTCCTTGGATCAGGCCGGCTATCGTCGCCGCTTCGGCAAGCGACAAGTCCTTTAACTCTTTTCCGAAGTAGATGCGCGCCGCTTGCCGCACGCCGCGTACTCCGACGGCTCCCCGCTGCCCGAGATAAACCTCGTTGCAGTACAAAGCAAAGATGTCCTGCTTGGAAAGCCGTTGCTCCAATGCCAACGAGAGCATCGCCTCGGCATATTTGCGCGCGAACGTCCGTTCCGCGGAAAGATAAGTGTTTTTTACGAGCTGTTGCGTGATGGTTGAACCGCCCTGGCCAACACGATCATCGCCGGCGTTGCGCACGAGCGCGCGTGCAATCCCCCAAACATCGACGCCCGGATGTTCGAGGAAGCGTTGATCTTCTATCGAGAGAATCGCGTGAACGAGAAGAGGTGGGACCTCAGCGTAAGTCAGATTATCGTGTTCACCTGTCTTGTATGAAAGATCGTTCGATAACACTTCCGGCTCGAGCGCGAATTCTTCCAACGGCAGATTGTCGACGGCTAATGCTTCCACCTCTCGATCATTCTTGAAGAGAACTGTAACCACTGTCGGCTTGTTGCCTTTTGCAGCGGCTGGACTGATCTCGACTGTCGCATCGGTTTCGCGAAAGCTGCCGCTCCAGACGTTGCTGTTTGCCGAGTCCGCATAACCTGCGCGCCGCAATGCCTGAATCAAATCCTGTCTAGTCAATTTCTGTCCGCGCTCGATGGTGCGCGGTGCTGCATAAAGTCCGGGACGGCTGGTGAGATATCCGCTCGCCAGGCGAGCGTCGATGATTCGTGAGTAATACTTGTAAGAGCGCAGCAGGGCGTCGGCGCCGGCTATAGTCGCTACCGTGAGTAAGACAAAGACAAACCGGACGACAAGTTGTTTGCTGGTAAGCGGGGAATCGGGCAGGCAATTGCGAACCGTGGCCGCAAGTTTGTACAGAGAAAAACGTTTCCCGTCAGGGGCGATTGATGTTACTTCAATGGACATGAAGAGACAGAAATGTCCTAAAGCTTCCGGCAACGCGCCGGGAAACCCTTCAGTGCTTCACAGTTTTCCGAATGCTTTTATATACGATTAATCGGCGCTGATTTCTTGAGTTTGTTTCACTGAGCGCTCTGCCGTGACTTATAATGCCGGCACGCAATTCATCTTTGGCCAGTCGGGAGTTTCACTATGCCTGAAGCAAAACATGTTGATGCGTCTTCTGGTGATGTGTTGTTACTCGTCGGTACCATGAAGGGCGCGTTCGTACTTCGTTCTGACAAAGCACGTGATAGTTGGGATGTCGGCGGCCCATATTTTCCCGGCCGAGCGATTTATGCGATGGCTTATGACAATCGCAAAAACCGCAAGCGTCTATGGGCGGCAGTCAACAGTTCCTACTGGGGTTCATACCTTAGCTCTTCGGATGATTACGGTAAGACCTGGACTGAGCCGGAAACGTACGGCGTTAAGTTTCCTGAAGGCACTGACTCGGCGGTGAAACAAATCTGGCAAATTGCGCAGGGCCATCCCGGCGAGCAGGACACGCTCTACTGCGGTGTTGAGCCCGCAGCGCTATTCAAATCTACTGACGCCGGCGCATCGTGGTCGCTGGTTAAAGGACTCTACGATCATCCGCACCGCCCGCTATGGATGCCAGGCGGTGGGGGCCTCTGTTTGCACACAATTCTGCCGGATCCTTCAAATCCAAAACGTTTGTTCGTAGCAATTTCAACTGGTGGCGTTTATCGCACCGATGATGGTGGAGAAAACTGGCAGCCGAGGAACAATGGCGTGCGCGCGCAGTTTCTACCGGAGGATCAGCGTTTCCCGGAATGGGGTCAATGCGTGCATAAGATTGCCAGTCACCCGTCGAATCCGCAGCGAATGTTTTTGCAGAACCATTGGGGCCTTTACCGCAGCGACGATGGCGGTGATTCATGGAACGATGTTGCTAACGGCGTGCCTTCTGATTTTGGTTTTGCGATGGTAATTGATCCCAACGATGCAAAGAACGTGTACATCATTCCGCTTGAGTCCGACGAGTTTCGTTGCACACCGGAAGGGAAGTTAAGGGTTTATCGCACCAGCAACGATGGGCAATCGTGGGAACCATTGTCCAACGGACTGCCACAGGATAATGCGCTGGAAACGGTTTTACGCGATGGCATGTCCGCCGACAACTTGAAGCCAACGGGAATTTATTTCGGAACGCGTAACGGCAAATTGTATGGATCAAAGAACGGGGGCAACTCGTGGGCGCCAATCTTTGAAAGCTTGCCGCCGGTAGTTTGCGTAAAGACTGCGGTGGTGGAATAGCGCTGAGAAATGGGAGTGTCTTGATCTTGATTCTCTGTGTGACCTCCCTTCTCTGTGACTCTGTGGTAAACAGCGGTCGAGAGGTTCACCACAGAGTCACAGAGAGCAAACAAAGAACGCACAGAGATAAAGTGAAACAGACAGTCCCAAAATTCATGCTTATGGAAAGACTTATAACAATTACAGGATCGTCTTTGTGCTGCTCGCGCTGCCGCTCGCTCAGGCGCAGGATAAAAAAGAACCAGCGTTCAAACTGATTCAGTTTCAAATGGCGTTGCTCAAGAGGGGTCCCCAGTGGACCGGGGAGAGCAACACTCGGACCAAAAAACTTGAAACGGATCAGCGCCGCTACACAACTTCGCTGTTTGAGACAGGCAAAGCAGTAATTACCGGACGCTTCGACGATGATAGCGATATCCGGGGACTGTATATCTTGCGCACAACGTCAGCGGAACAAGCAAAAGCATGGGCCGAGGATAGTCCAGTAGTTAAGTCGGGGCACCTGGTCGCTGAGATGCATCCCTGGTGGTCGGAAGACGTGATGAAGAAAACTGCCACGTCTGACAAATCCACACGTGCGTATCTCGCCTTTCTTTATCGTGGGGACAAGTGGACACCGGAGAAGACGCCGGCGACCGAAGAATTGCAGCGTGCGCACCTCGCAAATATCGTTCGTCTCGCCGAGCTGAAAAAGCTTGTAGTTGCCGGGCCTTTCGGAGACGACACTCCGCTGCGCGGCATCTTCGTTTTCCGTGTCGCTTCAATCGATGAAGCGCGCGAGCTGGCCGCAACAGACCCAGCGGTAAAGGCAGGCCGGCTGAAGCTTGATATTCATCCCTGGATCGTGCCTGAAGGCTTCTGCCCTAAACCAGGTTCGTACGCGCGTAGCGCGAACCGTTGTTCATCGCTGAAAATCATGATCACTGTCAACGTCGCAGGTTTCTTGACGGACTTTGCTAATGGGGAGAGCCGCATTGTTTTGGACTCCGAGCCGGCAACTGTTGGTCAAGCGCTTGAGAGTTTATGGAGAAAGCATGTTGGCTTGCGCGATCGGGTGGTAAACGAACAAGGGCAGCTCAGACCACACGTCAACATTTTTCTCAATGACGAAAATGTAAGGCATAAAGAGATGCTGGACACTCGCTTGCCCGATACATGTGAGATAACAATCCTGCCGGCAGTGAGCGGCGGCGCCTACGAGTGAACCGGGAACCGGAAACCGTGAACCGGGAACGGTAAAATCGTTAATCGTGAATCGTAAATAGAGAAACGACGTTATCTAAATGCCTTAGTTGAATTCTTGGATCTACGAACTCGATTCAAAGGGATTGGCAACGGAGCAATTGAATTTAACCTTTACGATTCCCGATTCCCGATTCCCGATTCACGGTTTCCGGTTCACGGTTCACGATTTGCTGATCAAGGAACTTCCAAACCACCCAGCCCGTATAAGCAGGCACGATGTATTGTCCCACCTGCGGTTCAGAGGAACGTCAGCCCAGCCAGTATTGCCGCGCTTGTGGCACTGAATTGCGCGTGGTGCGTTTGAGCTTGGAGCGGCCTGACGCGATTACTGCTTCGGCAGTCTCGGCGCGTGAACAGATCAGCCAGGCGATGGCCGAAAAGATTCGGCAAATGGAGCCGGATGATTTGAAGCGAGTGGCAGAGGATGTGCTGCCGCAGATTGAAAAATTCCTTGAGTCGCCGGAAGAGAAACGTCTGCGGCGCGTCCGTGCAGGTGTAGTAACTGCGGCCACCGGTATTGGAGCGGCGCTGCTAATCTTTTTGATGAGTCTTGGCGCTCATGATCTCATTCCATTCATTGCGCTGGGCGTAATAACTTTTCTCATCGGACTCGGTATGGTGATCAATGGCCTCGCTTTCACTGTTCCGAGAAAAAGGATGCTGGATCTCACTGAGGAAGCAAAGACCCAAAAGGAACTGGAAATGCACTATGGCTCCTACGCAATTCCCGCTGCCCAGTTGGCCCAGCCCGGGCAAACAACGAACGAGTTGCTGGAGGCTCGACCTTCTGTCACCGAGCACACCACACACCAATTGAAACAGAACAAGTCGCAGTAGGGGTGCCAAACCAGCGTGGGCAAGCCCACGTCCTGACCACGAGGTTAATAGAGGTGTGTTCATAAATCTGATTGAAAGGCTTTTACAGGCGTAGCTAGCAGACAAGTGGGAGAATCTCGCAGGATGGGAGGGCGGGATTAGCACTCCAACCGGGCTGCCCGTTGGGGACCTCGCTTGGCCCTCGCTGCTTTCTTAAGCTCAAAGGCCGAAGTCGCGAATGTCCTTGAACGGAGTTTCGCCGTCGTCAAAATCCGGACGGTAGTAAAAAGCGGAACCATCAAACTCCTGCATCCAGCCTTCTTCCATTCCAAATTCGTCCAGCAGGTTTACCGCCCGCAGCCATTCCGTTTCTGAAACGCGCCGTGACAACAGGAGGTAGCGATTGTTATTTGCAGCTTGGTGCGTCGGGTAATACTGGGCCATCAATGAAATTGCCACACGCGGGCTCAGCTCGTCTTTGATCCATTCAAGCGACTCGCGAATGCCACCAATTTCATTTGGCAGCACCAACAAGCGAATGATCAGACCGCGATGCAACAGACCGTTTTTATCAAACACGAGTTCAGCGCCCGTCTGCCGATACATCTCTGCAATTGCGCGGCGCGCGTGGTCTTTGTAACCACTCACTTTCGAATAAAGATAGCCCGCCTCATTTTCCGCGTACTTCAAATCAGGCAGGTAGACGTCAACGATGCCATCGAGCAGGCGGAGCACTTCAACCGAATCATAGGCGTTAGTGTTGTAAACAATCGGAAGCTGCAAACCATGCTCGGCCGCGATGAGAATGCTGCGCGCCATCTGGGGCGCGAAGTGAGTAGGCGAAACAAAATTGATGTTGTGGCAGCCTCTCGCCTGCAGCTCGAGCATAATCTCTGCCAGACGTTCATGCGTTACTTCGTTCATCAGTTGTTGTTTGTGCGTTTGCGAGATTTGATAGTTCTGGCAGTAAGCGCAGCGCAGGTTGCAGTTGCCGAAGAAAATGTTTCCTGCGCCGCGCGTGCCCACCAGCGCCGGCTCTTCGCCAAAGTGTGCAGTGTAGGAAGAAACGATTGGCAAGCGGCCGGAATAGCAGGCAGCGATTTCATTGTTCAATCGATTGTTAAGACAATCCTTTGGGCAAACGGTGCACCGCTCGAGTAGCGCTTCAAGAGCATTTACCGTGCGCAATAATTCTCCGCTCGCAAGCAGCTCAACGTACGACGGAGAACTCGACGGAGAATTTTGTTTACTTCTGACTTCTGACATCTGATTTCTGACTTCTAATTCTTGTGGCTGCGAAAATGCACGAAGTGGGGCTTATGTTGCTGCACCACGTCCGCCGGCGCTGCGCGCGTTGTCTGCCGCCAGATGAAATCCATCTCCGCATGAATCGTGCTTAGCGCCAGCCGCGCTTCGAAAATTAAAAGCATGCTACCGTAAAAAAGAAAACAGGCGCCGAGCAGTCCAACAACTACTGGCACCATATTGTAATGTGGCCTATTTGGTACAAAGGCCACCACGCCAATCGCGACGCTGGTTGCGACAAACATTCCCAGTGCCAAATAAAAAGTCACCATCGCACGTTGCAGGATACGCGCACGGCTGGTGAGCTTGTCGAGTTGCGCAAAAATAATTGCCTGACGATCCTTTGTTTCACGGGCGTCTTTGCCGAAGAGTTCGTCCAGCTTGTCTGAGAGAGCGCGCACCCTATCGACGACGCGGCCCAGCCGGTGCGATGTGGAAAGAATCATACTGCCGCATGCGGAGATCAAAACCGCTGGCGTAATCATTGCCGTCAGTACGGCCACCGCTGAAGACATGGGATCCATGAACTCGAAGCACTATTTATAAAGCGTGATCTCAGGAAGAGCAAACGAAGTACGCGAGCGGCTCTGCCGCCTGATGTGCGGTAAGGCTCTGCCTTACCGGAGGACTGCTCTCCAATCATTTCGCGAGGCTCAGCCTCGCGAAGTAGGAGTAGAACCTGGCCGGAAAGGCGAAGCCTTTCCGCACATCAAGCGGCAAAGCCGCGAAGCCACAAAGAAAACTCGCGCCGCTTTCACGACGCGAGTTCCTAAAGAACCATCGAGGAAGTACAAGCCTTCCGCGATAGCTAACGGGCGAGCGTAGGTGTGGTCACGGTCCAAACCTGGACTGGTCCAAGATTGACGTTGATCACCTTCACCGTGTAGATGCCGCCTGTCGAGACTGGCGTAGTTAATACTGCCACGCCGTTCACCGCATCCACGATTTGCAGCGTCAAGCCAGTAGGACTGACTAACGCAAGTTTGACGGGCAGGTTGCCACTGGTTTCCGCGATGATCGAAATTGCCCGCGCATTTGTTCCGACCGTCACATTGTTCCTCGACTCCTGACCCGCATTGACTGAAGAGTCATTGCTGGTGGTTTGTCCCGGTCCGGTCGTCGGTGATCCAGTAAAGACCGTTTGCGTCGTCGTGCCTCCGCCGCCGCCCGGATTCGTCACGGGTTGTGGCTGCAACGTAACGGTCAGACAGAAGCCATCAACGAAGACGCTGTCGGCCAGGTTGCGCAATTCAAAGCGATGGTTTCCTGTGCCCAGGCCCTCGTAACGCACTTCGTAAGCCACCCCTCCACTCGCAAACTCAGGCGACTTGTCTGAGCCGGCGCTACCCCTGAAGTTGATGGGGCCGCGCGACACGCCATCAATGAACACTTCGGCTGTTCCACCCTTAGTGCTCTTGCCATAGCGATAGCTAAACACCCCGGTGCCGTTCGCGGGAATGCTGAAGTCGACTGCCATCGAATGGCTCGGCGACTTACCCCCGTGCCATCGGAAGTGCCCGGCGCTCGCAGCGGTCGAAGTGCCATTGTGCCAACCGTCGGAATACGTGATGCGTGCATCATCGTCTTCCATACAGTCGGTCGTTGGTCGGGCATTGGCGGTTATCTGCACTTGCGCACTGTTTGTACTGACCATTCCGTGGTTATCCGCAACGGTCAACTTCGCGGTGTAGATACCAGCGGCGTTGTAGGTATGCGCAATCTTTGAACCAGACTGTGTTACGACCGAGCCGTCGCCGAAATCAAAGGTGAACGACGCGACTGAGTCTCCCGCATCCGGATCGCTTGATGCTGAACCGTCGAAGTTAACTGCGAGTGGCGCATAACCACTGGTTGGTGTTGCGTTCAACGCAGCGGCGGGCGCGCGGTTGGTGACGTTGATCTCAACCGTCGCGGTATTGCTGGTGAAACCACTGGAATCTTTCACCGTAAGGCTCGCGGTGAATTTGCCGAGTTGATTGTAAGTATGTGCGATGGTGGGCGTGCTTTGTGTAACCGGCGCCGAGCCATCACCAAAATTGAAGATGTAGCTAAGTGTGTCGCCGGCATCAGGATCGCTTGAAGTCGAGCCATCGAAATTGACGATCAACGGAGGTGCGCCTGATGTCGGATTCGCAGTCAGGGCCGCCGTTGGCGCACTGTTAATCGCGTACTGCGTACCACCGCGTGCTACGTCTGATTTGGCGCGATCGTTTCGATCGGCCGTATTATCGTCGCCCGTCGTGTAGGCATTGCCGCGCAAGCCCACCAGAATAGAACCTGGCCCAACTTGCGGATGCACCGCTGCCAGCGTCGCATTCAGTTTACTGAGGGACACCTTAATCGTGATCGTGTTCGTCGCCGAGTCGAAAGAGCCGCTGTCGGCGGCGCCGCGATCTGTGTAAGCGATTAAGCCTCGGTGTTGATGCTCACGCACCGCGGTCCCAAAGGTGTAAGTCTTCGTGCCGAGCGGATCTGTCGTGGCCCGTACAAAGAACTGATCGCCACGATCGGATAGTCCGAAGCTGTAATCACCAGTTGGACTCATCCGTGAATCCGGCGCGTTGGCAGTAAAGCTCATGCGCCAGTTTGAGAGAGGCGGCACTACCGAAAGGTCTGAGACCTTCATCGTCGCCACTAACACTGGAGCAGTCGCCGTGCCTGCGGTTGAATACTTCACTGACAAGATGTCCAGTGGATCATTCAGCGGCAGAACCGTGAGCAGTCCGGTCTTCGCATCCTGCGCAAAGTCGAGGACCTGTGGCGAGTTAGGCGGCCGCGGGGTCACCGGTGGTAACGCGCTGCCTTCGACAGGAGCGGGTATATCCGAACCCTTAATGCCGCGACCACTGACTTGGCGCGCCACATACACGTTGCCATCGATGTCGTTATGATCGTCGGTGTAAGCAACGACAGCAGCGCCGGTTGGATCAAATCCTATCTGGAAGTAGTCGAGCAGATTGCGATTAGGCGCTTCGCCCGGTGTTATTGGCAGCCCTTCCTCGGAAATGTTGCTGCCATGAATGAAGTGATCGCTTAGTTCGACCTGACGGAAGACTGGATTGGCATCCGTCGCGTTCAGACTTTGCGCGAAGAAGACCTTCCAGTTTGCGTTGTCGTTATTGGAAGACTCTGTAGTCCCGTACCAGACAACTCCGATAGAACCAGGCGGTGGTCCTGCTTCCATCCAGGGAAGAATACTGGTCGCGGTTTCTGGTCCATCGCTAACGCGAACGGCCGGGCTCCAGGTGTTGCCCTTGTCTTTCGAGTAGCGAATGAAAACACTGACGTCGTTGGAGTAACACGCGTAGACGGTGCCATCTCTTCCCACCTTGACGGTGAAGAAGATGTTAGCGTTACCGCCCCCGGCGACATTGTGAATGGTGTAGGTAAGTGGTTCCTGTCCGGGAGATTGTGGCACCCCGACCGCCACCACGCCATTATTGCCGGCCACATAAACCGTG
>JBDUCB010000121.1:0-4318 GCA_040003695.1 bacterium | reverse complement strand
CGAGGCGTCAGTTTGGCGAGTGCGCGCAATTCAGCCATCGGTCCTTTGCTGTACGTGCGCGTAACGCCGAAACGCGACGGGCGTATCCATTCAAAGGGTTGCTCTTCCCATTCAACGGCCATGCCGAAAATCGACAACCGCAACCGCTGGCGCGCGTTTTTGAGCCGTTGCCGAGTCTTGCTCGGCTCGACCGAAGGCACGCCAGTGTCGCGATTGAAACGATTGGTGTCGGAAACGAAAGGCCAGAGCTTTTCCGGGCTCGCCTTTAGGTTGTATTCCCAGCGGTAATGAAGTTGGCGGAAAGACATAGAGCAGAAGACAGAATACAGAAATCAGAATACAGAAATCAGAAGTCAGAAGTTAGAAATCAGAAGTCAGAAGTCAGAAGTCAGCGATTGGAGGTTAGCTGTTGGGATTGGTAGCAAGGTCGATGATTAGGATTGTATTCAGAAAAGCACCGGTGTGATTCCGCAATAGACCCGGTGTGCTTTCGGCTTCTGAATTCTGACTTCTAATTTCTGACTTCTGATTACTGACTTCTGACTTATGTGTTTCAAACTTCCTTGTACTCCGAATCGACATCTTCATCGGAAGAGGCAACGCGATAATTTCTGGACTGCACCTGAGTTGTGATTAGGAGATCCGTCTTCGTCTTCAGCAAGTCAGCACGGTTGTAAACCGAAAGTTCAAAATTGTAGCCGTGCGTAATGGCATCTTTGGGACACGCCTCAACACAATAACCGCAGAAAATGCAGCGGCCGTAATCGATGTTGTAAACCTCGGCATAACGTTCATCAACGCCAATGCGATCTTCGGGCAGGCGCGGATCATCTTTCGCGATGATGTAGATGCATTCAGAAGGACATGCTGCGGCGCACAGAAAACAAGCCACACACTTTTCCTTGCCGCGTTCGTCAACGTGAAGCAGGTGCTGTCCGCGATAGCGCGGCTGCACCGTCACTGGCTCTTCAGGATATTGCACCGTCCACTTTTGTTTTGGAATGTATGACAGCGTCACACCCATCCCCTGGATGATTGCTTTAGTGGATTGGATTACGTCGGTGATTATGGACATTGCTTTTGTAAGTTGTCGTGGTTCGTCGTCAGTTGTGGTTTTGGTCTTTGGTCTTTGGTCTTTGTTTTTTGTGCTTCGTTCTTTGTGTTTTGTTCCTTGCTTTCGCTTTCTGCCTACTGCCTACTGCCTCCTGCCGACTGCCGACTGCCTTCTGCCTACTGCTTTCCCTGGTCTATCGGAGTCACTTCTGACCCAGTCGCCTGCCACCGGCCATCGCGCCATACAAACTTGTCGGTAAAGTTGAGCGCAACTTCCCGGTCTTTAACCTGAAGTCTAATCATACCAGTAAGTGTGGCCCGGTCGCCCGTCAGCTTTACCTTCAAATCTTCAAAATTCCATTTTTGAATGCTGTTATCGCGCTCTATCGTCTTCAGATATTCAGCTTTACCCTGCGATTTTCCATCAGTGGTTCCTACGTAATCATCGGCCAAAATCCGATTAAGTTTCTTCTTGTCCGCGTTGATGTTGGCAACGGTCCATTCATTTTCCAAATCGGTCAACTGCGACAACACTTCTTCTTCACTCGTAGGCGGCGGAGCCAGGTCCTCTTGATCAGCGTTGTCGTTATCGTTCTGATCGCCGGCATTTGTATTTGAGTTTGCGCTGGCGACGTTATCGTTATTGGGTCGATACGAGCGAACGTTTGTATTTGAGGAATTCTCGTTAGCTGCAGCGCGTAGCATTTTCGGTACAAAAACTGCCGCCGCAATGCCTAAGCCCGCAACCACAATTAAGACAACCGCCACAATCGCAAGCACCCAGGGCCAAACTTTGCGTTTCGCCGGTTGACTCGGTGGCACGTAAGAACCTGGCGGTTGATATGCAGGCTGAACCTCGCTCGAAGCTGATGGACCACCAGCGGCGTCACTACCAGACGGATTGACGAGTGTCTCTTCAGCAGTCTCGTCCACAACCGTAGCCAGCGGCGTACCGTCCTCAGTGCAAAAGCTAAGGTTCGGATCGGTAAATATTCGCTTGCAAGTGGGACAACGTTTCACGGCAATTCTCTTTCCAGCTCCCAGTTGATTCCAGGTTTTATTTTAGGCCACTGAGTAAAAAACCTAATCCCCAAATTAGAACCATCACGGCCAGTGCAACAAAGTAGAGGCCACCGGTCACAATGCCCGCCACAGCCAGGGGCTTTCCGGTGTAACGATCGGGCTGACTCTTGATTTGCGACAGCGCGTAGATTCCCAAAGCAATTGCGACCGGCGCGGTTAATAAACCAAAGCTACAACACCAGCCCAGTGTGATTGAAACTAACCCGAGAACCAAAGATGAAACAGCCAGGCTTTGCGACGGCCCACTTCCGGTCCCAGGTGCTGGGGGCGGCTGCCAGGGGGCTGGAATACTCTGAGGTGGCGATTGGCTGTCGGCGGAAAAAAATAAAGGACGCGCTTGTCTGCCGAAGTCTTCACCCGATTCGTCAGTCCGAGGCGTAACCAAAGTCGGCGGCTGATACGCATCGGCCTCCACCAGCGCAGTGCCGTCGATAGTGCAGAATGTCAACCACTCATCTGAAAAGGTTTGGTTACAGGCGGGACACCGTTTCATCGTGATTTGTCCGACGAACTTTAGTTTGTCGTCAGGGCTTATTGTCCGACGAACTTTAGTCTGTCGTTTCGACTTGCCGAAAGCGACAGACCAAAATTTGTCGGACATATTCAAACCAATTCAAGCTGGCTAAAGAAGTAGGCGATCTCGATTGCCGCGTTCTCGTCGGAATCCGAACCGTGCGTCGCGTTCTCGCCAACTGAGGAGCCAAACTCTTTTCGTATAGTTCCTTCATCAGCCTTTGCCGGATCGGTTGCGCCCATCAGATCACGCCAGGCTTTTACAGCGTTCTCTTTTTCTAAAACCATAACCACACAAGGCGCGCTCGACATGAATTCCGTTAAGCCGGCAAAGAATGGACGCTCACGATGCACCGCATAAAAGCCTTCAGCTTCACCTTGCGTCAAGTGCAATGTTTTCATCGCGCGCAGTTTGAAGCCGCCATCGAGAATGCGTTGAATGATGTGGCCCGTTTTTCCCGCGCGCACCGCATCGGGCTTTATGATTGCGAATGTAAGATTACCCATCTGCTCTGTAGTTCATCTCCTGTGACTAATTATTTGCCCGCGGATTTATTTGGCCGCGGATTTTCGCGGATAAACGCAGATAAGAATGTAAGAAAATGCATCCTTGCAGACTTCTTTCCCAAAAAACTGCAATGCTCCTTCCCGCGAGTACTGAGCTACTGATTGAGCCTACTGCCAGATCGTTTCTTTTCTAATCCGCGATTATCCGCGTTAATCCGCGGCTAAAACTCTCGCGCGGCTATTTTTCTTAAGCCGCTGACCGAGCGCCAAGCGCCTGTTGCATGCCAGTTCCAATATCCGCCGGCGACTTCACTACATGAATACCGGCCTCTTCCAGCGCCTTCATTTTTTCTGCAGCGGTTCCCTTGCCTCCAGCGATGATCGCGCCGGCATGGCCCATGCGACGTCCGGGCGGCGCAGTCTGCCCGGCAATGAAAGCGACGATTGGCTTGGTAACGTTCGCCTTTGCAAACGCTGCTGCTTCTTCTTCGGCAGTGCCGCCGATTTCACCAATCATGACAATCCCATCCGTCTCGTCATCGGCTTGAAACAAGCGCAGCGCATCAACATGCGAAGTGCCGACAATCGGATCGCCGCCAATGCCGATTGCGGTTGACTGGCCCAAGCCAAGTGCTGTCAGTTGGCCCACCGCTTCATACGTCAACGTTCCCGAGCGCGAGACGACGCCGATGCGCCCTTCGCGATGAATATGACCTGGCATGATCCCGATCTTGCATTTGCCCGGACTAATAATGCCGGGACAATTTGGACCAATCAGACGCGTTTGTTTGTCCGCCAGAAATTCCTTCACCTTGACCATGTCGAGCGTCGGGATGCCTTCCGTGATGCAAACCACAACTGAAATTCCAGCCGCTGCCGCTTCCATGACAGCGTCCGCCGCGAACGCTGGCGGAACATAAATTACCGCCGCGTTTGCACCGGCTTCTTTCACCGCATCTTCAACTGTATTGAAGACCGGGATGCCCTCTTGCGTCGTGCCGCCCTTGCCAGGCGTGACGCCGCCAACAACATTGGTTCCATACTCAACCATTTGTTTCGTATGAAAGGTTCCCTCTTTGCCTGTGATTCCCTGGACCACAAGACGCGTTTTTTTATCGACAAGAATACTCATGAGAGAAGTCCGACAAACTTTAGTTTGTCG
>JBDUCB010000181.1:0-4329 GCA_040003695.1 bacterium | reverse complement strand
GACTACTGACAACTAACTACTGACAACTAACTACTGACAAACATCATGCCTCCAGCAAACTTTTCCAATGGCTGGCTTAACTTCGAACTGAGCGTTTTGCGTCGTTTGAAGTTCGCTTCAATTGCCTTTCCCTTCACCGGCGAGCCGGAGCTTGGCCTGCAACTCAAGTACTGGCAGGTGCGCATTGCGGCGAACGATATGATGACGTGGTCCTTCATCAAGTCTACCGCGCTGTTGGAGAACAACACCTATCGCCTTAGCGAAGAAGACTTTGAAATCGTAGTCGAGGACGCCTACGTTCCGCGCGACCGTCTCGACAATCCGGCGCTCTTGAATTGGTTCAACTCGACTGATGCCTGGTGGTTTGATACGGTGCGCTTCAATGCCGAGCGGCTCGATGCGCCTTACAAACGCGCGCTCGCGTTAACGCTCGGCATGATGCTCGGCGACTACGTGCTCTCATTTGATGAAACCAATCGTCACCTACGCGAGCCGGCATCGCTGTCGCGCGTGTTTCGCCGGTTGGCGGAATTGCTGCCTTACCCGCACGATAATTCACTGCGCAGCAAAGCTTCGAATCAGGACGTGCGTGCTTTTCTGGCCGAACGCCGGCACAGCGATTTGATGTTTCTTCGTTTGCCGCCGCTGGAAGAATCGCCTGCCAACCGGCGTACGGCTGTCGCGTGGCGTGAAGAATGGCTGCAAGGCGGCGACGATTTCTGGCCGGGGCTGGAAGAGCGCCGCGCCGGCAAGCTGGGCGCGCGCGCGCAAAGCAAGCAGCAATACCTTGGTTTCCTGGAGGATTTGCTGCACACCGCCGCGCACATCCCCGGATGGGCCATCGCACTGGTCGAAAACGGTTTCATCTCAACTGAGGAGCTGGTCGAAACCGTCGGCCGCGTGCGCAAAGTTGACGCTATCTATTCAAAAGATTTTTCTGATTTACTCGGGGTGCGCGCCGCGATTGTTACGGCGCACAGCTAGCGTAAGTGTGAGCTGGACAGATCATCCAATCCTTTCTTTCGTACTCTCCAGTAATTGAATCTCCAGGAAATTTCCGATTGATATGAGCCTACCTTCACCTGAGTGGATACTTCACCCTACAACGCTGAAGCCTAAACAGCTCCTGCTTTGCTGTCTTTGCCTTTTCGTGCTGGCGCTGGGAGTCCGACTCATGGTGTGGCGGGATCGTGGGACGTTAGCGCTTGTGCATCATGGAGGCATGACCAAGCTATTCTATAGACCTCTGGCAGAACCGCTGATCGAGGGGCACCTCAAGACTTTTCTGACCGGACCTAATCCGCCGAATGATGCAACGGTCATGGGACATCCGCCGGGCTACCCTCTGCTATTTGCCTTGTTCGCGAAGACCTTCTCAGCGCCTGAAACCGACCTTCAGCTTTTCCAGATCATAATAGATTGTGTGGCGGTGATATTAGTTTTCCTAATCGCCATAGAATTCTTTCCCACAGTTCTTGGGTTTCTAGCTGCCACACTCGTTGCGCTGGCTTCAAGCGTATCCTTTTATTCGCTTCTCTTAATTCCTGATTCCTTGATCGTCGCGCCGGTACTTGCGGCGTTGCTACTTTTAATTCGAGCTTCAAGGAAACCTACGTTCCTAAAGATCGTTGCTTGCGGAGCTCTTATCGGTTTCTCGTGCTGGCTACGAGCTAATCTGTTGTTGCTCGCCCCTTTCCTGGCTGTCTTCATACTTTGGTTTTTCCGTGAACATAGGTGGCGCTACTCAGGATTGCTGGTCGCATCTTCGTTGCTCGTCATCGCACCGATAACGCTGCGCAACTATATTGTCTTTGGCCATTTCGTTCCGATTTCTCTGGGAAGCGGCATGGTCTTGACGGAAGGTATCGCGGAATATGATTTTGAGAACAGGTTCGGTCTCTCGGCAACGGATGCCGGCGTCAGCACCGGCGAAGCACGAAAGTTTAATAGAGCCGATTATGCAACGGGGCTTTGGAACGTTGATGGAATCGAAAGAGAAAAGCTGCGCACCACTGAAGCCCTGTCAATTATTAAAGCTCATCCTATCTGGTATCTTTCAACAGTGGCCCAGCGCTCAAAGAAGATGTTGGAATCCGATCCGTTGCTGCCCGATACGACCATAATTCCTCGAGCCCACCTCAACCTTTCAGATGTCGAAAGGCCGGATGCTCAACTTGCTTGGTCGCAAACGCCGGTACAGTTTCTCTCGTCCCAGCCAGAGACGAACAAAGAATTGAAGTATTCTCTGGACGAAAGCCACGAGCACGTTGATTTCACATCAGCATCCGGCGTTTATCCGGAATTGGTCCGCACCTCCGAGATTCCGTTGGATCGTTCCACGATCTACAAGCTTACTGTGCCTGTTAAGACCGCGCAGGGCCGAATCATTTTGAGTATCACTGATGCAGATTACAATGTCCTGGCAACCACCATTACGCCGGATCCTTTAATAGTGAAGGACTCAACGGTTCCGTCGGACACAGAAGTTGTAATACCTTTCATTTCCGGTTCGGCTGACAAAATCTTTCTGGTCGTCACCGGATCATCAACGCCAGTCTGGAGCTTCGGCGCCATCAACTTATATCGAGTGGGTAAATCAACTTCGGCTTTCAGCCTTCCCTTTCGCTGGACTCTTTACGAGGTGCAAGAGTTTTTGGCGAGCGGATGGTTGATGCCGTTCGCCCTGCTAGGCATATTAATTTTGGCAATCGCACAGCGCTGGCGCGAGCTGGCCTGGCTGCTAGTGATGCCGCTGTATTTCATCCTAACGGGGTCGCTGGTCCACATGGAGCATCGCTACGTTATCGTGATCTATTACCTGCTACCGATTGTGGCTTTAGTGCCCGTCTATTATTTGGTGACGATATTTAAGGCAAGAGTGAAGTTTGCCGGACAAAGGTCGTAGTTCTTTCCAATCGCAAAGAGCCCCTATCCGTCCGTAAATACTGCGGCCTCTTCAGCGCGATATTCCTCTAGATTGTTCAAGCTTTTGTGTCCGCCACAAAGCGGTAGCCGACGCCGCGGACGGTGAGCAGGTGCTGGGGCTTGGCAGGATCTTCTTCAATATATTTTCTGAGGCGCACGATGAAGTTATCGATGGCTCGCGTGTCCGTGTCTTCAGCGAGATCCCAAACTTCCTCAAGAATCGCTCGGCGCGAGACCACGTTGCCTTGGTGGCGGATGAGGAAACGCAACAGATCGGCTTCCATCACAGTTAATCTGATGATTTGCTCGGGCGTGTGCAGCTCGAGGTTCGCGAAATCGATCGTGCGACCGTCAAAAGTAAACTGTGCTACTGGCTCAGCGACGAGTGCGTGCCGCTGTTTCTCCACAGCAACGCCATTTTTTGACTTCTGATCGAACCATTGCCGGCGACGCAACAACGCGTTCAGCCGCGCCAACAATACCGACAGCTCAAACGGCTTGGGCAAATAGTCGTCGGCGCCGGATTCAAAACCGCGCAGCACGTCTTCCGCGCGCCCACGCGCCGTCAGCATCAACACCGGAACAAAATTTCCCGCCGCGCGCAGTTCCGTTGCCACCGCAAAACCGTCTTTGCCCGGGAGCATAACGTCGAGCACGACTGCGTCGTATTCCTGTTTGTTATCAGCTATCAGCGACAGGGCAGTTTCGCCATCGCCGGCAATATCGACGGTGTAGCCTTCCGCCTCCAGATTAAAACGCAGCCCATCGGCAAGGTGCTGCTCGTCCTCGACAATCAACACATTCATCGCGCTTCAGCTCGCGGCAGGTGAATAGTAAAAGTGCTGCCGCGTCCGGGACCTTCGCTTTCGGCAAACACGCGACCGCCGTGCTTCTCAACCACTGAGCGCACGATGAAAAGGCCGAGGCCGGTCCCTTTCACGCGCGCCATGAAGCGGCCGGGCGCGCGATAAAATCGTTTGAAGATTCGTTTCAGTTGCGCAGCAGGAATACCAATGCCACGGTCGCCAATGCGCACGGCTACCTGTTTGTTATCGAGCGCGGCGACTTCGACTGACAACCGCACTTCTTTATGAGAATACTTCACTGCGTTATCCAGGAGATTCGTCACCGCGGCTCGCAACTCATCTGCGTCACCAAGAACTCGCGCCGCTTGCCCGTCAAGGGATTGAGTGTAGCTCAGCGAATGCAGGTCAAGGTTGTAACGCGTGCGCGCAATGTCGACGCATTCGCCCACGATCTTGCTAAGATCAATATTAGTCTTATGCAGACGCCGCCCGCGTACTCCCGCGCGGCCTGCGCGTAACACCTGCTCGACAGTTTTCAGCAGTCGATCGTTGTCGGCGAGCATGACATCGTAAAACTCCTGCCGCTGCTCTTCGTTGA
>JBDUCB010000312.1:0-4338 GCA_040003695.1 bacterium | reverse complement strand
AAGCTTATTTCGCAAATCCTGCTAACCTCTCCCAGTTCGTTTTGATAGACTTTCTTCGAAGACGGACCAGCCGGGTCCGCTGAAATCTCGACGCGCGAGGCTCAGGACCGGCTGACTACCCTTGACCGACGAGCGGAGGCGGTTTGGAATCTGAAAACCTTTTAGCAAGAAATCGTCTGCCGCGCCGCATCCTCACTGCATATACTGTCCTCATTGCGGGGCTGCTCGGCACCATCGTAGTCAGCACCTATCTAAACAAATCTTTTCTGCCCTATACGCTTTCGGCAGGTGTCATCATCAGTGTGTTGCTGTTTGGCCTGGCGCATCTACAGACACGGGCACGCGCCGCGGCTGAAAATTCCGCTAGCAAATTGCAACTGTCCGAAGCAACTGTGAGGACAATGCTCGCCGAGCGCGAGCGCGCGGAACGGGCGCTGAAAGAGAGCGAAGAGCGATATCGTGACCTGGTAGAAAACGCGAATGACATCGTTTATACGATGGATCTATATGGCAATCTCACCTCGATTAACAAAGCTGCCGAATTGATTACCGGTTTGAAGCCCACGGAATTGCTAACAAAAAATCTAATGAAGTTTATTACTCCTGAGTCCCTGGAAACTACGCGACAGATGCTCGAGCGCAAGCTGCTCGGCGAAGAACGAACACACTATGAAATGGAAGTGCAGGCGATAGATGGCCGCCGGTTAACTCTTGAAATAAGCAGTAAGCTCATTTTGAAGGACGGCAAGCCTTTCGGCATTCAGGGCATTGCCCGCGACATTAGTACGCGGCGTCGCGCGGAAGAGACGTTGAGGCAAGCTGACCAGCGCGCGCTCTCAACCTATGAACGTTTACTTGAACGAGTTTCCTGCTTGGCGCAAACATTCGGGACAGCTCGCGACCTGCCGGCAATCTTTCGCGTGTTGAAAGAGTTCACCATGGTTTCGGTTCCTTGTCAGGGGCTGTTTGTTTCTCTTTACGATCCGGTTCGCGACGCTCGCACGGCATGTTATGGCTGGGCCGACGGAGAGGAAGTTGATACTTCTCAACTGCCGCCGATGCCGGTTACATCGAGTGGTCCAAATAGCCGCGCGGTGAGAACAAACCAGGTTGTGATCACCAGCGACTACATGAATGAAACGCGGGGACACCCGGCTGTGTTGGTGGGACCAGACAATGGCTTGCGGCCACAATCTTCGTTGTCGGCGCCAATGTCCGTAATGGGTCACGTCATTGGCACCATCGAAGTGCAAACTTACGAAAAGGCTGCGTATGGAGAAGAACATGCGACCGCGATGCGCCTGGCGGCAAACCTGGCCGCGGTCGCGATCGAAAACGTGCGACTGCTGGAACGCGAGAGCACTGCGCGCGCTGCTGCTGAAGAGTCCAACCGGCTAAAGGACGAATTCCTGGCGACCGTTTCACACGAGCTGCGCACGCCACTGACGGCAATACTTGGCTGGTCGCGAATGCTCGAGGGCGGACTGGAAACTGAAATGGCCGAACGCGCTATTGAGACAATCAAGCGCAACGCAAAAGCCCAGGCGCAGATCATCGACGATATTCTCGATGTGTCGCGCATCATCACCGGCAATCTTTATCTTGAACTTCATCCGATCGAACTCGCGTCAGTGTTGGAAGCGGCAGTAAATGTGGTGCGTCCCACTGCCGAGGCCAAGGGCATTCAAATTGAGCTTGATTTCGAGCGCGAGCCGACAGTTGTTTCCGGCGATGCAAATCGTCTGCAACAAGTCTTCTGGAACCTGTTATCAAACGCGGTGAAGTTCACTGCGGCAGGGGGTAAGGTGCGGCTGTCGCTAAAACAACTCGATTCCGAAGTGGAGATTGAGGTGGCAGATACCGGCCAAGGCATTACTCCGGAGTTCCTGCCTTTTGTATTCGATCGATTTCGGCAGGCTGACAGCACCTCGACGCGCCACCACGGCGGTCTTGGTTTGGGACTGGCAATCGCGCGCCATCTCGTGGAGATCCACGGCGGACATGTGAGCGCGACTAGCGATGGTGATGGCAAGGGAGCGTGTTTCCGTTTGCGTTTGCCGCTGATTGGATCGCTTGCCAAATTGACTGCGCCATCGAACGGCGCGAAGGAACCTGCTAAGCCATTACAAGCGGCAGACGTTTTGGCAGGTATACAAGTGTTGGTCGTTGATGACGATCAGGACACGCTGGAATTGTTAACGGCGGCGCTTAGGCAACGCAGCGCCAACGTGATCGCTGTCTCTTCTGCCGCCGCGGCTATGGATTCCATAATGGTTTCCAAACCGCACGTGCTAATTTCCGACATCGCCATGCCCGGCGAAGATGGATATGACTTAATCAAAAAAGTTTTAGCACTAGAACTGACGCCTAAAATATCTGCCATCGCAATCACAGCCTATGCGAAAGAAGAAGACCGCGAGCGCGCGCTTTCCGCTGGCTATCAGCGTTATCTATCGAAGCCGGTGGAACTGGGCGAATTCATTTCAGCGGTAGCCGAGGCCAGTCAGAACCACCTGCGTTAGCGGGTGGTTATTGCCACGCTGGTGCCGACCGAAGTCCGGAGAGGTCAGCACCGCTAACACATTGAGTTCTGCAACAGCCACCCGCTAACGCAGGTGGTTCTGAACTTAAGTTTGTCGGAATTTGAGCGGCATTCTTCTCTCGATATTAGAAAGCGCTCCTTGGTTTTCCACTCCCTTTTGGGAGGGTTAGGTAGGGTGCGAAGCTGGTTCCCTTTCCGGTTGGGAGGGGTCAGGGAGGGTGCGAAGCTTGCACAAAAAATACACGATTGAGGAGCGCGTGCGCTGGGGCGACGTCGATGCCGCGCGCATTATTTTTTACGGCGCTTATATTCGTTTCTTTGAGTTTGCCGAAACAGAACTTTTTCGCGCGGTGGGTTTACCCTACAGCGTGATGTTCGACGAGTTGGATGTTTGGCTGCCACGTGTGCACATCGAATGCGATTTTCTTCATGCAGCGCAGTTGGATGATTTGTTGGAAGTCTCGGTGTACGTGGGACGCTTTGGTAACAAATCGATGCGGTTGGATTTTGAAGTGAGACGCAAAGGCGAAACTGAGCTGGTCGCCACCGCGCATTTCGTGCTTGCTTCCGTACGGCGCGATACCTTTGAGACCGTGCCAATCCCGGCTGAATTGCGCAGTCGGCTGGCGCCATATACAAAGGCGTAGCAATTAAAGGCCAAGGTCGAAGGCTCAAGGTCGGGAAGGGGGCTTGCCCCCGCTGTCTAACCATAGAAAGAGCGTGGGTAAACCACCCTTCCTGACCCTGAGCCCATTAGTCTTGAAACAAACAGAATCTGTGGCGTGCCTTCAAAACTAATTCATGAGTCAAACAGATACGCAGGAAACGACGACGACCCTCGATGAAAAAACTGTCGATCGCGATCCGATAATTCTTTTTCGCAACTGGTTCAATGCCGCGGTCGCGTCAGGCTCACGCTTGCCGGAATCAATGACCCTGGCAACGGCAACGCAGGATGGAAAGCCATCCGCGCGCGTCGTGCTGTTGAAGAGTGTGGACGCTGACGGTTTTGTTTTCTACACAAACTATCGCAGCGCTAAAGCAAAAGAGCTTGAAGATAATCCGCAGGCGGCGCTGGTCTTTTATTGGGTGGGACTTGACCGGCAGGTGCGCGTTGAAGGTCGCGTGGTGCGGGTCTCTGCAGCCGAGTCGGATGAATATTTCAAGACGCGGCCACGCGAAAGCCAGTTAGGCGCGCTCGCCTCGCCGCAAAGCGAAGTGATTGAAAGTCGTGAAGTTCTGGAGCAGCACCTGCGCGAATTGGAAGACGAGTTTCGCGATCGCGAAGTTGAGCGCCCGGCGCACTGGGGCGGCTATCGGCTGAAGCCCGAGCGTATCGAGTTTTGGGAAAACCGGCCCGGCCGGTTGCACGATCGCATCGCTTACGATCTTCAGTCCGACGGTTCTTGGTCCATCAGCCGTCTCGCGCCTTAGTGTTCTTATTTCACATCGACAGTTAACGTGGTGAAATCGCTCTCCCAATCAACTCCCGGCTTAGTTCCTTTTCGCAATTTCGTACCTCGCAATAACCAACGCCCCATCATGGCTAAACGGAATTTCACTCGTCCCTGAGCGTCGGTTTTCCGCATCTCACCTTTCGCACGACCTTCACGCACTATTCCCAGCGGGAAATTCGGCAACGGTACTCCGTTATCTAATACGCGAACAGGAAAATCGTCGCGCCTGCGAAGGCGGGTGGGATCGCGTTCGGGCACAATCTCAAGGGACATGCCAACCGGTTCGGCCCATGAGCCATCCGCTTGCGGCTGCCCAACTCTGATAAAGGTCTTTGCATG
>JBDUCB010000038.1:0-4360 GCA_040003695.1 bacterium | reverse complement strand
CATTCGACGCCGTTGGCTTTGGTCTCAACGCCGTCGATCATCTGATCGTGGTGCCTGAGTATCCCGCCTTCGACACAAAGATTCGTTTGCTGGAACACAAACAAACAGCGGGCGGACAAACTGCCACCGCTATGGTTGCGTTACAACGTTTAGGTTTGAAGACTGCTTACGGGGGACGTTTTGGCTCTGACGCGGAAGGTCAGTTTGGCTTCAATGCCTTGAAGGGTGAAGGCGTCGATTGTGAATTCGCGGAAGTAGTCGAGGGCGCTCGCAATCAGCTTGCCTTTATCATCGTCGATGCACGCAATGGCGAGCGCACTATCATCTGGGATCGCGATGAGCGCATCTCTTATGCAGCGGAAGAGGCGCCGGTAGCGCTAGCGTCGCGCGGCCGCGTGCTGCATCTTGACGCTCATGATCCGCCGGCATGCGTGCGCATGGCCGAGGCCGCGCGCGCTGAGGGCACCATTGTTTCCGCTGACATCGATAACATTTACGAAGGGTTGCCGGAACTGCTTCCTTTGATCGACATACTAATCACCTCCGTCGAGTTTCCCCATCGCCTAACCGGCATCGCTGATGAACGCGCGTCACTGGTCGAGCTGAAAGCGCGTTACGGATGTGCCATGGTTGGTCTGACAAAAGGCGCGCGTGGTGCAGTTGTTTTTTGCGAAGGCCGGTTTCTCGAGGCGCCGGCGTGTAAAGTGCCGAACACTTGCCGTGACACGACGGGCGCGGGCGATGCGTTTCATGGTGGCTTTCTTTTTGGCCTGTTAACCGGCGAAGATATTGAAGTTAGTTTGCGAATTGGTAATGCAGTGGCAGCGCTCAAGTGCCGCGATCTGGGCGCGCGAACTGCATTGCCGAGAGCAAATGAATTAACTGGATTTCTTCGTAGCGGAAACTGTTAGTTTGCGCGTGGTCGCAAGGTAATCTCTTTGGAAGGAGCGAAGCTCACCGACGCGCGCAAAATTAGGGAGACGCATGGAAAAGTTATTTCTGCCGGTTTTGTTAGGCACCAATCGCAAGAATCGAAACAGCATACATCCGGCGCAGTGGTTGGTCGGCCAGATGGAAAAGCGCCCTGAGATACAAACGAAACTATTCGATGTGAGTGATTTCGCGTTGCCGCACAATGACTACGGCCAAGGGCTCAAACATCAGTTTCCGGAATGGCGCGACGCGATTATCAAGGCAGACGGTCTGGTAATCGTCACACCTGAGTATAACCACGGCTACCCGGGAGTTTTGAAAGCCGTGCTGGATTTATTGCTGAAAGAATACATACACAAAGCCGTCGCTTTTGTCGGCGTCTCTGCCGGTCCCTGGGGCGGCACCCGCGTTATCGAAGCGCTGGTGCCGATGGTTCGCGAGCTCGGCCTGGCGGTTACTTTTACGGATCTAAACTTCCCAAAAGCACAAACGAAGTTCGACGCTGAAGGCAAACTGTTGGATTCTGCTTTTGAGAAACGCGCCGTAGATTTTCTGGATGAACTTGTCTGGATGAGTCGCGTGCTGAAGTGGGGCCGCGAAAATGTTCCATCAAAACATCACCAACCAGCGCAGGCGAACCCGTGAATCGTAAGCCGGAAATAGTAGCGTGTTCAGAGAAAGTTAACTACGCGCGGGCTTTGCCGCCTGATGTGCGGAAGGTCTCTGACCTTCCGGGCTATGGGAAATTTATTCTGGGGCTATGCCCTCGTTTGTGCTCGAGAGAATGGGCACAGCCCCTTAAATGGTGGCGCTGGTCGGAAGGTCGAAGACCTACCGCACATCAGATGGCAAAGCCACAACTGGGTTGCGCGTTAGAGGTTACGCAACCCAATCATGCGCCAATTGGGATTGCAACTGCCAATTGCTTGCTAAACAAATCCAGCACGCGTCGCCAGGCATCCGCGGCAGCTTCAGCATCATAAACTTCGGGACGCGTATCGTTGAAGAAAGCATGGTCGGCATCGTAGCTAACGACCTCAACCGGTAGATTGTATTTGCGCGCAGCCTCTTTCACCTTGTTCACCTTCTCAGGGTTGATCCAGTTATCGCGCGCCCCAGCGATGAACAGGGTGGGCACGGTCAGCTTCTTCAGCACATCTTCTTCCGGAATGTCGCCATAAAAAGGCGCGGCGGCAGCGAGCTCTGGAATTTCACACGCGGCTTGCAGCGCAAAGGTGCCGCCCATGCAGTAGCCGGTGATGCCAACCTTCTGCACGCCGAACTTCGCTTTGGCTTCCGCGACGCCTGCGCGAATCATTTCCAGGCCGTCTTCAATTGCCAACGCCTGCATAAACTGGGACGCCTCTTGCGGGTTCTTTGCCAGCTTGCCGCGAAAGAGATCCGGAGCAAGACAAAGATAACCTTCGTTTGCATAACGGCCGGCGATGTCGCGAATGTGATCGTTGATGCCCCAGTATTCCTGAATCAAGATTACCGCGGCCTTAGAATCCTTGCGCGGACGCGCAACATGCGCTGTCGTCGTGCCACGCGAAGTGTTTAAATTGAGTGTTTCAGTTTTCATTACAGATTCCCCACGAAAATATTCCGGCTCAAATTCTTGCGGCGATTATAATTCAAGTTGAATGCACGCTGTAACGTGCGCCCCTACTATTTCTGTCAAGCAAGTGATATAAAGCTGGCGCTCTGCAACATCTTCCGCGCTTGTTAGTCACACAATGAAGCTTTTGGCTATTCTTCTGGCGGCAATCATCTGCGCTTTTGCGCTTTCCCCGGTTTCCGCAAAAGTAGCCCCTGCCGATCTCGTTCTAAAAAACGGCAACATCTACACCGTCAATGAGCGGCAACCTCACGCCGAGGCGGTCGCCGTAAAGGGTGATCGGATCGTTTTTGTCGGCTCAAATCGCGACGCACAAAAGTTCATCGGTAAAAACACCCGCGTCATAGATTTCAAAGAGCAGACAGTCGTGCCAGGCATGGCAGACGCGCATCATCACCTCGAGGGCGTCGGTTTTCGCGAGATGACGCTCAACCTCGAAGGCGTCAACAGTCTTGAAGAATTTCTGGCCAAAGTTAAAGTACGAGTAGACCAGGCACATCCGGGTGAATGGGTTACCGGGCGCGGCTGGATAGAAACTTTTTGGACGCCGCCGGTGTTTCCGACGCGCTGGGACCTCGACAAAATTTCGCCTAACAATCCGGTCGTTTTGACGCGGGCTGACGGGCACGGCATCGTTGTTAACACTACAGCTTTGAAAGTTGCCGGCATTGATAAGAACACGCCGAGTCCGTTTGGCGGCGAGATTTCCAAAGACAAGAAAACTGGTGAGCCGAATGGAATGTTGTTGGACGCGGCCCAAGGGTTGGTGCGCAGTCATGTTCCACCAACGACCGCGGCTGATGCTGAACGTGCAATCGTTCTTGGCGTGAACCGAGATGTCAGTTTAGGTTGGACCGAAGTGCAGGATCCGGGCGGCAGTTACCAGGACATCGATCTCTATAAAAAACTTTACGCGGCCGGACAGATCAAACTGCGCATTTACAAGGCCGTATCCGCGCCAGGTGAAGAAGCGCAACGACTTTTCCACGATGGTCCAATCAAAGGCGCCTACGGTAATCGGCTTACAGTGCGCACCATCAAGCTCTACGCTGATGGAAGTCTGGGCTCGCGTAGCGCAGCGTTGCTGGCTCCTTATTCCGATGCGCCTGACACTTCTGGTTTTTTGACGGTCAAAGAAGAAACGCTGCAACCAATTCTTCAGGACGCACTGCGAAAAGGCATTCAAGTGCAAACGCATGCGATTGGCGATCGCGGCAATCGGTTCATCATCGATGAATACGAAAAGGCGATGAACGCCGTGCCAAAAGCGGAATGGAAAATTAAGGCTCCACGCTGGCGCGTCGAGCATTCGCAGATAGTTAACCCGGTTGATATCCCGCGCTTCGCCAAACTCGGCATCATTCCTTCAATGCAGGCGTCGCACGCGATTGGCGATCTTCATTTCGCTCCCGCGCGTTTGGGAATTGAGCGACTCAAGGGCGCCTACGCCTGGCAAAGTTTCATTAAGTCAGGTTCGATTGTGCCCGGCGGGTCCGATGCACCGGTCGAACGCGGCGAGCCGATGATTGAATTTTACGCCGCTGTCGCGCGCAAAGATTTGAAGGGATTCTCAGGCGAGGGCTGGCATCCGGAAGAAGCGTTGACGCGCGAGCAGGCGATCAAAATGTTCACTATCTGGGCCGCCTACGCTGCGTTTGAAGAAGAGTTGCGCGGTTCGATAGAAGTGGGAAAGTTGGCCGATTTCACAATTCTTTCCGCCGACATCATGAAGATTCCCGAGGCTGAGATTCTAAAAACCCGTTGCCTGATGACAATTATTGGCGGCGAGAGTGTTTACCAAACAAACTG
>JBDUCB010000247.1:0-4389 GCA_040003695.1 bacterium | reverse complement strand
GATGGCAGCCGTAAGGCAAACCTCGACGTAGAAATCGCGGTCGACATGCTTTCATTGGCTGGTCGTTACGACACGGCAGTTCTCGTCTCCGGTGACGAAGATTTTGTCTACGCGGTGAATGCCGTAGCTTACAAAGGGTGTCGCGTCGAAGTCGCCGGCTTTCGATCCAATACAGCCCCGAAACTGATCGACGTGGCTGATTATTTTATTGATCTAGGCGAAATAGCTGATCGGGTCCGCAAAGACGTGGTTCAAGGCTCACGATACGATGAACGTGGGATTCTTGAGCAGCAGCCAACACAATACCTTCACGAGCAGATTCACATCCAGGAAACGAGCATGGACGGCTTTCAGAGTGCGATGCACGTAGTAGTCGAAACAACCATTGACGAGGACGCCACGGAATTTGACGGCACCGGCGAATTCATTCGCGTAACGGACGAGCAGTAAAGGCGAGATAAAGTTTGACCGATATGAAGCTTTTTACCGTTGAGGAAGCAAATGCGCTGTTGCCTTCCGTGCGCCAGCTCTTGCGAAAGATTCAGCGCTCTCGCCACCGTGTGGGCACGTTCAGGGCAGAAGCAAAGCAGGCTGCGGAACAAGCCGAGCAGGGCGGCGGCGGTATTGCCGGGGGTTTGCTGTATGCCCGATTACTCACCAACTTCGCAGCCGAAATGAGCGACCTTGAAGCGCTGGGTGTGCAATTGAAGGATTTTGAACGCGGCCTGGTCGACTTTCCCTCACTGCGCGAGGGTCGCGTCGTTTTGTTATGTTGGCAGTTGGATGAAGGCGACGAACTCGAGTGGTGGCACGACATGGACGCCGGGTTCGCTGGCCGCACGCCTCTATAAAAAGTTTTCCACAACCCTTCGCTCATGGCGACTGACGCCCACCCATCAGGGCAACTCTAACGCCTGGTATATTTTCTGATTGACCACTTAAAGTAGTTCCTGATACTATGCGCGCCGAACTGTTCGGTAGCCGGTCAGGGCGATTCCCAAGCTGCCGAGCTTTTACCCCCTTTGGAGGCGAGCTTGCTATGAAATGCCCCGAGTGTGGCGCGTCCCTCAAAAAGATTCCCCGAAGGTGCACCGAATGTGGCGCCCTGCTGAAAAAGAAGGCAGAAGGCTCGTTACCCAAGCAATCCAAAGCTATCAAATCGCCTCAAGCCGTTTCAGTTGAAGTTCCTGAAGCTATTGCAGTTGAAGCCCCACAAGCTATTGCAGTTGAAGCCCGACAAGCAATTGCATTTGACGCCCCGCAAGCTGTTGCAGTTGAAGCGCCACAAGCTGTTGCAGTTGAAGCCCCGCAAGCTGTTGCAGTTAAAGCCATTCAAGCCGTTTCAGTTGAGCAACCGACCCCCGGAAATCAGGCGCCGTCCTTGATTGAGTTTCCTGGCATCAATAAGAATGCCCTGCCTGAATGGCGCAAGGAACTGAGTGAGCGCGTGCGAGAGAAGCAGGAGCGTCGAGCACGTGAGGCGTTGCTCGAAACCACGGAGCCTGCAACTGAGGCTGATGAGAACACGTCACCGGCGCCCCCAATGCTCGAGCTACTGCCACAGACTGAACTGCCGCCGCTCAATCCCATCGTCGAGGCGGCTCTCAAGCGAATTGAGCGTGCCCATTTGCAATCATTATCTTTTTCGAATGGCAATGGCGCACTCGCGACTGCGATCGCGTATGAGGAACAGCAAGGATGTGCAGAATCGAACGGAGGGCCATCTCGTGAGTGCTCGGCAGGCAATTCGGATAACGAGTCAACTGCCGAAGCCCGCCCTCTGGAAAAAACGCACAACCTTGCGGTCGTTCCAAAGCAGACTGCGGTGAGGAAAGACACTGAAAGAATTAGAAAACCAAAGAGGCTGATAGGGGAGGGTAACGATCCTGCATTAAATTACCTGGACACTGTTCCCACCGGCTTGCTAATGGAAAAACGCGAATACGTCGCCGCTTCGACCATGCGCCGGGCAACGGCGGCAATTATTGATCTGGCGATCCTGTTTGCGCTTGCTTCGCCTCTGCTCGCTCTCAATAATTTAACTACATTGGATTGGCAAAACTGGCGAGTGCTTGCATTTTCGGCGGGAAGCTTATTGCTCATTGGCTTTCTCTACCTGACAATTGTCACCGCCTTTACGGGACGTACGTGGGGAATGCGTCTCTGTTCGCTGCGTGTCGTCGATGCGCGTAACGGTTTGATTCCTACTGGCAGTCAATCCGCCGGGCGGGCGCTGATCTATCTGTTGTCGCTGGCGTCTGCCGGTATCTTATCGCTGTACGTCTTTGTAGATTCGGAAAGGAATGCTCTTCACGATCGTTTCACGCGCACCGCCGTAATTCGGGTGTAGATCGAATTCTGAGGATAGAATGGCCCTGCTCTGCATATGACGGAGAGCAGGGCTTTTTCATTGGGACAAAAACCTTTCGCGTAACCGCATGCACCAGGAAACACTAAAAGAGGTAGTAGCGGAGATCGCAGATTTGCTGCCCGGCCATTTCCTGGGAAGAATTGTCCAGTTGTCAGCAGCCTCTCTGGCAATTGATTTCCACTTGAGACAAGGTTTTCTTTTTATTAGTGTCGAGCCGACCGCGCCTCGACTGTATCTAATCAAGCGCCGCCTTCGCGAGCTGGAACGCAAGACGCTTTCCCCTTCGCCGTTCGTGCAAGCACTGCGAGCGACACTTGGTGAAGCGGTAGTGTTGTTAGTCACCAAAGACCAGACTGAACGCATTGTTCGTTTTCATTTCTCGGCCTCTTCGGGAAACCTCAATCCGCCAATCACCACCATGGTGGCGCAATTAACCGGCCGTTCAGCAAACCTCTTTCTGCTGGACGCTAACGAGACGATTGTTCACGCGCTGCGCCGACCAATGGGCGCAGGACAACAAGTACATGAGAAGTACATGCCGCCACCGCAATCGCCAACCGGCACTTCGCGCGAGCCAATCATTTCGCTCGGTGATTTTCAAACGATGTCCGAAGCGGTTGACCATTATTATCGACAGCTCGAAGTTGAAGCTGAGTTCAAGACAGCAGCGGCAAAACTCAAAGACCAACTGCGCAAGGAAATAGCCAGGCGCGAGAAGCTGCGTGCTAATCTCAAAAAAGATCTTGCCGGTCATGGCGATGCAGACGGGCATAAACGGCTTGGCGATCTGCTGCTCGCAAACATCGCAAAAGCAAAGCGCAATGGAGACACGGTAACGCTTACGGACTATTACGCGGATGCGCAACCGACAATTGAGATAACAATCGATGAGAACAAATCTCTACCGGATGCTGCGGCCGAAGCCTTTGCACGTTACGGCAAAGCCAAACGCGCGCTTGCAGAGATCAAGGAAAGGCTGATCCAGGTTGATCAAGATCTTATCGAGTTAAAAAAGAAGCAGGCAAAGCTTGTTGAAGCAATCGCCAACGGCGACGCGACTGTGCTTGAACAGGTTGCGCAGACCGAGAAAAAGACAGTCGCGCGCGCGAAGTTGAAAAAGGCCAATAGCGTTCCCGGTGCTCGGCACTATCGATCGTCAGATGGTTATGATGTGCTGGTGGGCAGGGCCGCTCGCGATAACGACAATCTAACTTTTCGCGTGGCGCGCCCGAATGATCTTTGGTTACATGCCGGCGATTATCCCGGCTCACACGTCATTGTAAGAAATGTAGGTCGTCGTGAGATTCCGCAGCGAACTGTGATTGAAGCCGCGCAACTGGCGGCGAAGTTTAGTCAGGCAGGCAACGATTCAAAAGTCACTATTCACTACACGCCGCGCAAGTTTCTTTCAAGACCGAAAGGCTCCGCGCCCGGCTTGGTGCGTATGTCGAGTTTTAAAACGATTATGGTTGAACCCGCTGAAAACATTGAGCGAGTGTTGTAATGCGAGCCTATTTATAGCGGTAGGTGATTCTGCCTCGCGACAAATCATAGGGCGACATCTCAACGCTTACCCGATCGCCGACGAGGATGCGGATGCGATGCTTGCGCATCTTTCCCGAAATTGCTGCGAGCACCACATGCTGTGAGCCTTCGAGCTGAACCTTGAAAAATGCGTTGGGCTGCTTGTCAATAATCGTGCCCTCCGCGGGAATTAAATCGTCTTTAGCCAAATGGTTTCTCCTTGGACAGTGGTGAATGAAACGGCAAGCGGTGAGCATGAGGCCGAATGAATTTCCGAGCCTCATCGCTCACCACTTACCAATGCTAAGCCGAAGCGATTACCACCTGGGCTCGCGATTGCCGCCGCCACCGCCACCGTAGCCGCCGCCGCCACCGCGATTACCGCCGTAGCCGCCGCCACCGCCGCGATTGCCGCCGCCGCCAAAGCCACGACCGCCGCCGCCTGAGCGAGGCTCGCGTGGTTTTGCTTCATTCACGTTCAAAGCACGACCGTT
>JBDUCB010000320.1:0-4401 GCA_040003695.1 bacterium | reverse complement strand
TGTTGACGACCATGGGTGTGGTTGTTGGCGTGGCTGTCATCGTGACGATGGTTTCGTTTGGTCTTGGTTTGCAGCAGAACATGTTGGCGCGCTTTGGGGCGCTAGATCTTTTTAACGAGATCACTGTGTTCGGCCGCAGCCTCACGAATCTGGCAACGGCGGGCTTTAATCGCGGGCAGGGACGAAGTGACGAAAGTGGCGAGCGCCGCGGGCCGCGCTTCAAGCCTGACAAAAATCCGACCCGCATTCTCGACGATGCCGCAATAGCTGAGATTGCAAAACTCCCCGGCGTGGCTTACGTGCAGCCGACTATCAGTTTGTATGTTTACACGCGCGCAAATGGGCACGTGCGATTTGAACCGGCGTCCGGCGCTTCTGTTCCTAACGGCTCGTCGCGCTTCAAAGATTTTCTGGCTGGCGGAATGATCAGTTCGGCTGAGGCGGACGAGGCGGTGGTGACGGACACTTTCACTGAAGACTTTGGTTTTGAAAAACCGGAAGATGCAGTGGGCCAGACCATTGAGTTTCTTGCGCCTCCTACAACTCTAAACGAGAAGAGCAACACCGAAACCCGCCCAGCTGACGATGGCCCAGGGAACTTTTTTGGTATTCCACTCGACGGTGAGGAAACAAGCGACGTATCGCAAACAGGTCTGGCGACGCGCAAGTTTCGGATCGTTGGCGTGCTTAATCTCCATTTGAAAGAAGGACCGGGGCAGGGCGGTATGGTCGGCCTATTACCTGGGGCAGCGATTTATATTCCGGTGCCTGCAGCGCGGCAATGGTCGCTGGAACATCGTGGGCCAATGAGCCAGGTGGCGCTCGCGCTCGCGCGGCAATCGGGATCGTTGAACGAGAATGAACCTGAAGGTTACGACGCAGCAGTCATTCGTGTGACCGATCCGATAGCGTTGACCGACGTGCGTAAGCGTCTTGCCGATCTTGGGTTCGGCAGCTTTTCGATTGTCGATCAAATTGAGCAGATCAAGACTGTCTTTTTAATAATAGATTCGGCGCTTGGTCTGTTGGGCGGCATCTCTTTACTGGTGGCGTCATTTGGTATCGCGAATACAATGATCATGTCGATCCTTGAACGCACGCGCGAGATTGGAATCATGAAAGCAATCGGCGCCGAAGATCGGGAGATCAAATTGATCTTCTTTTTTGAAGCGGCGGTAATCGGAGCGTGTGGCGGCGTTATTGGGGTTCTGGCCGGATGGGCAATGGACGGCCTCGCAAATAGGTTGGCCTATCGCTTTGTTTTGAAACCGCAGTCAGCATCGTATGTCGATTTCTTTTCACTGCCAGTCTGGCTTTCGGCGAGTGCAATCGCGTTTGCGCTAATCGTTTCTATCCTTGCTGCACTCTATCCGGCGGCACGCGCGGCGCGCATCGATCCGGTCAGAGCACTGCGTCACGATTAAAAAAGCGGTAGTGATCGAAGCAGTTCAGAGTACAACCTTCAGGTTGCATTTGTAGCGAAGAGGCAAGCTAAAGCTTGAACTCTAAACTATTACTCTAAACTGCTTGAAATATCACTACCGCTGTAAGTGTCTTTGAAAAGCTAAACGCTAGTTTGCCGGTGGCGTGGACGGCGCAGCCGGTTTTGCCACTCGTTTGCGCGGCTTTGGTTTAGTTGCCACCGGTTCTGGTTTCGGATTCCAGAAACCCGGATCAACTGCCGCGAATTCCTTCTCCACGTAACTCATCTCGGGTGTCATCCAATACGTGCTGACGTCGCTCGACATTACGGCGTCACCGAGAATTTTGTCGGCCTCTTTGCGCGTGTCGTCACTCATCGCGGCGCGCACTCGCATGGTAATCGGATCATCCATCTCGCCAAGGGATTTCATCGGCCGGAAGATGAGATAGGTACCACCGGCCGTGCCTGAGATAACCTGGAAAACAGCGAGATGAAGGTTGGTTACCTTCGCTTTGTCGCGCGCCACATTCACCATCTTCTGGATATATTCTGCGTACTGCGCATCGTGGCCCGGTTTCAGGCGCACCGTCGTGATACTGAAATATCGCATCTGCGGCAGCACCACACCGGGATTGAAACTGAGCTCTGGTCGATAAATTGCCAGCATGTCGCGCATGGCTGCGTGTAACTGCGGCGCTTCGCCTTGAAGGCGTGTTAGCTCTGTTCTAGTAGCTCCAGTCGCGCCGCCCATCTTCTTGTCCGTAGCCTGAAGCATGCCTTCAAGCTCTGCAAAAGTATCCGCACCAGTCAGGTAAACTACTTCATTTTCGCTGCCGGCCACGGGCACGAGCGCGATGCGGTGGTTAGGAGTTTGCAGTTTTCCGAAAATGTTCACGAAGTTTGCGGAATGTTTATTGTGAGCCGGCATCATGCCTGGCTTGATGTCCTCACGCACGAGATAAAGGACCTTAGGTGGTCCAGAGTGGGGCGGCGGAGCCTGCGCAAAAACTGAGCACGCCGTAACTAAAACTAAAACAATGAGCATCAGGAGAGATTTCTTCATAGGTACCTCCGGGGATTTTCAGAAAGTTTCAATAGAGGGACAGATAGACTGTCTGTCCTACATTTGTCGACTTAATTTGCAGTCCGCTTTTCGGATGCGAAAAACAAACGTTTAGAATCGGCACTTGTGCCGACAAAGCCGCTGCAGGACAAGTCCTGCATCTAAACAGAAAGAACTGCGAAAGTGCTTCTGGAGTTAGTGACTAATCAGCCTGGGAATTTGTGAAACTCGCGGCGTGACAAATTCGAGGAAGCAATCCCCTCAGAACCTGCCGCTGCGTCTATTTGAATTGTCCGGGCGGCGAAACCATACGACTGAACAAGACTCTAAGTCAACTTTTTTTGCCGGTGCGAGTTTTGCGAGCAATGTGAGTCTCAATTGTCTTCCAGGCGTCTTCGGTGATTTTGTATTGCCAGTAGGCACCCAGGGCCGGCAGCGCTACGAGCAAGCCGGCAGAAAGGATAAGGCCGAGAGCCGCAAGCGCCGCTTTGTCAAACCATTTCTGCATGCCGATCTCAACGCGCGTGCCACCCGCGTCGGGCGTGATCTTGATCGTCAGCGCGGCAGACAATCCGGTAAGGTCGCGCAACGTGCTAGACTTGCGCGCTTGCAGCACGGTCGTAGAAGATACATTCATTGTTTGCACTTCATAGTCGCTGTCGAAAAGGTTGCGAAGCTCAGTGATGAGCCGGGAAACATCGGCCTCAACTCCGGGGTAGTAACGACTGTCCATCGGCATAGCGTCCTTTCAACTAAAGGTGTTTACCCTTTACGACAGCGTATCGAATATTGTTCGTGGCCGTTGCGGGCCCGCGCGATTAATGTTGTCTCAAAAGGAGATCGTTGTGAAAAATGCTCGTCGCCTGCTGATATTGGTGCTGACTATTACTCTTCTAAGTTTCAACGCCAACCTTCGCTCAGTTTGGTCACAGAATAATTCCGGTCAGCCGCCAATGCTCGACGGTTTCACATCCGACGGCTCAACAGCCGAGCGGCGCTGGGAGATTGATTTTCGCGCGATTCCCGAACCCGGCTCAGCAAGAGAACACTTGCGCCATTTAACGGCGGTGCCACACGTAGCCGGAACAAAGGAAGACTATGACACCGCCATTTACGTGCGCGATCAGATTCGCAGTTATGGAATCTCTTCTGATCTTAGAGAGTATGAAGTTTTGCTGCCTTATCCAAAGCAGCCGAGCATCGTTGAGTTGGTGTCACCACGTCATGAACGGTTGACGTTGAAGGAAGCGGTCATCCCGGAAGACCCATCAAGCTCAAACCCAAGAATCATTCCTCTCTTCAATGGATACAGCGCGAGTGGCGACGTTACGGCGCCGTTGGTCTATGTCAATTATGGCTTGCCACCTGATTACGAAGCGTTGAAGAAAGTCGGCGTGGACGTAAAAGGTAAGATCGCAATCGCGCGCTATGGCAATTCTTTCCGAGGCGTAAAGGCCAAGGTTGCGCAGGATAATGGCGCAGCGGGCTTGATTATTTATTCCGATCCCGCAGACGACGGTTATATGCAAGGCGACGTTTTTCCAAAAGGTCCATGGCGGCCGGCAAGTTCGGCACAGCGTGGTTCAGTTCAATATCTTTTCAAAGCGCCAGGCGATCCGTTGACGCCAGGAACACCATCGATTACGGGAACGCCAAGGTTGAAGATGGAAGACGTAACCAATTTGACGCGCATTCCCGTTCAACCAATTTCTTATGGAGACGCGCGACGGTTGTTGGAACCGCTGCAAGGCCCGTTGCGGACTAAGGGTTTTCAGGGCGGCTTGCCGTTCGCCTATCACCTGGGAGGAACCAGCGAAGTTCGCGTGCACTTGAAAACGGAAATGGACTATCAGGTGCGCAAGATTTGGAATGTTATTTCGCGCATAGATGGCGATCAGGAAAAAGATCGTTGGGT
>JBDUCB010000255.1:0-4402 GCA_040003695.1 bacterium | reverse complement strand
CCCTCCCTAACGGTCGGGCTACTGCCCCGGGCGGGCGAGACGCCCGCGTTCCCAGTATCGCGTTGCAGGATGGACCACCTTCCGGCGCTCGACATGTCGTACACTGGTTGACGATGTTTGCGTCTGGCGGCTGCTTGCGTCTTCTTACTTCCCGGCGTCAACAGCGCTCGCAGGCCCGCAAAGCTGTCGGAAATAACCAACCCATTGGCCACCAGTTCGCCAAGTGATTCTTCAACCTGGCTGCGCAAGAGTTTTGTTCCTTCAACTATGTCCGTGAAGAACGAAGCGCCGCGCGTCGTCAGATATTCATGAACCGCGCGTGTCGTGGTGGAAAATCCGAGTTCGTTTAACGCCAAACCAGAACCGCCTGCGTTAGCGGGCGGGTATTCGACCTGCCCCCCACTTACGCGGGGGGTTCTGCCAAACGAGGGTTGCGGAAACACTGAATTCCAGATCGCAAAATTCTTGCGTCGCAGCAAAGCGATGGGCGTATTGCGAACGGGCGCGGCGCCACGTGGCTTCTCGATGCCATCCTCATTAACAGCCGATCGAGTCGCGTTAGCCGGTGGAGTCAAGCGCGCCCACACAACTTCGCCGGATAAGCACAACGCATCCAGCCAGGCCGGATCGTATTCCGCCAAACGACTCGGCAATAGTTCACCTTCCCAGGCCGCTGCCGGCGCTTCAAAACCTTCGAGCTGTTCAATGATGGCGCGCACGCTCTCTGGTCCTTCCATCTGATGTTCGGGCGCGACCTTCTGCCAGGCCAGCAGAAAACGAATGAAGTCGGCGGTGGCTACCGGCTCGATCTCCTGTCGCAAACGATTCAATGTGTAACTATGAATGCGTGCCAGCAAGCGGCGCGCGCACCATTCAGTTTCCGTTGTAGCCGGCGAAAATTTGCCGCGAATCACAAATCCTTCCGCCTCCAACCGCAAAAGGCCAGTCTCGATTTCATTTGTGTCCAGTCCGGATGAGTCAACCAGACTTTGCACCGTTACTGGTCCAAGTCCCTCGAGGCGACCGCGCAAGAGTTCGACGAGTGCTTCTTCAAACGACCAGTCCTTAGTGAAACTGTCAGGAGCTTTGATCGCCGGTAGGAGATTCAGTGAATGGTAGAGAGCTTCGAATTGCGGCAGACGTTCCGCAGCAATCCAAAGTGTAGGACAGGCATTCTTGCCTGTCCCAGCCGCAGACATGATGTCTGCGCTCCCAGCGTGAAGCACTGCCGCACGCCGATCATTTTGCAGCTCAACCAAAAACTGTTGCCATTCAGCTCCTTCTGTTTCCGTTATGAATCCTAACTCAACCAGCGCATCATGGAGTTCATCGGCATTCTCCACTCGTGGCCACGCTTCATCGCGCACCCGATCGATTGCACTCTGGTCCAACTTGCCCATGTCGGAGGCAGTTTGCGGATCCAGCCAGCGACGTTGATAAACCGCGCGCGTGCGGCGTTCTTCAAGCGGCGCGTCGTCGAGATAAGCGTAAGGCCGGGCGTTTAAGATTTCCTGGGCCAGTGGCGATGCCTCAATCACATCACGCGCGAAAAGATTTTTCTCGTTACGCTCAATCGCAGTCAGCAATTGTTCCAGACCGTCGATGTCCATTGCCTCTTCCAGGCAATCTTTGACCGTCTGGTCTACCAGCGGATGCGTTGGAATCTCGCGTTCGCCGCCGCCCAGATTTTCCTGACATGCAAGTTGATCGGGAAAGATCGCAGTCAGCAAATCCTCAGCGTCCATACGCTGCAATTGCGCGGGAATTTTCTTGCCGCCGCGGCGCCGTAAGACAGCCAAAGAGCGCGTCACATTCCAGCGCCAGCGAATGTTCCACATCGGCGCATCCAGTAATGCCTGGCATAAAAGCTGGCGCACGGTTTTTGAGTTTAGATAGTGGAATACTTCATCGAGCGGAAAGCTGTGCGTTGGACCAAGTGAAAGAACGATAGCATCTTCGGTCGCCGCTGCCTGCAATTCGAAATTGAACTTGCGACAGAAACGTTTGCGCAGCGCCAGGCCCCAGGCGCGATTGAGCCGGCTGCCAAAAGGAGAATGCAGCACCAGTTGCATGCTGCCGCTATCGTCAAAAAAACGTTCCAGAACGAGATTTTCTTGTGAAGGCATTACACCAAGAACAATTTTTGCGCCGGCAAGATACTCAACAATTTGTTCGGCCGCTGCGCGAGAGATGCCAACGTCGTCAGTCAGATACTCGATAGCTGGCTCGAGATTAATGTCAGAACCGCCTGCGTCAGCGGGCGGCTCGTCATCAGTCCCGCCGCTTACGCGGGGGGTTCTGACATCCCCAGTTGGTGCATTGACATTAACCCTATTCGCGATCTCTTCGCGAAGACGGGCCACCGAAACAGAGAGCTCATGCGTACGCGCCGGCGCTTCACCCAGCCAGAAAGGAATCGATGGAGGTTGTCCATGAGCATCTTCAACGCGCACCTTGCCCTGCTCGACACGCAACACACGCCACGACGTGTTACCAAGCTGAAAAATGTCGCCTTGCAAACTTTCAATCGCGAAGTCTTCGTTAACACTGCCAATGACAAGTTCGCTAGGCTCGAGCACCACCGCATAGTCCGCGGTGTCGGGAATCGCACCACCGGAAGTGATTGCAGCGAGGCGAGCGCCGCGCCGGCCACGAATGCGTTTGTTTACTGCATCGTGATGCAGATAAGCGGAGCGTCGGCCGCGCTTGGTTGAAAAGCCTTCAGTCAACATCCGAATCACGGAATCGAAGTGCTCCCGCGTCAGATTGCGGTAGGGATAAGCGCACCTGATCATTTCGAACAATGCGTCCTCACTCCACTCTTCAGGCGCTGAGGCAGCAACGATCTGTTGCGCCAGAATGTCCAACGGCTGTTGTGGCAGCTCGAGACGATCGAGTTCACCGCGACGCACCGAATCAATTATCGAAGCGCATTCCACCAACTCATCACGCGACAGCGGAAAAATCCGGCCCTTGGGAAATCCCGCGACCGTATGATTTGAACGCCCAACGCGTTGCAGAAAACTCGCAATCGATCGCGTCGAGCCAAGCTGACAAACAAGATTTACATCGCCAATATCGATGCCCAGCTCAAGGGAAGCAGTCGCGACCAGCGCGCTCAATTCTCCGGCCTTCAAACGTTGTTCGGCAGCCAAACGTTGTTCGCGCGCCAGGCTGCCATGATGTGCAGCAATGTTTTCATCGCCGATGCGTTCGCCGAGGTGACGAGCAACACGCTCAGCAAGTCGTCGCGTGTTTACAAAAATGAGCGTCGTGTTATGTTGCCGGATTAACTGGGCCAGACGGTCATAGACTTCGTCCCAAACTTCTCCGGACATCACGGCTTGCAATGGTGATTCCGGCAGCTCGATTGCTAAATCCAATTGCCGAGTGTGGCCGCTATCGACGATGGCGCAGTCCGGTGTGCCGTCCTCATTAATGTTTGCGGTTCCCACCAGGAAGCGTGCGACTTCTTCGATGGGACGTTGCGTGGCAGATAAGCCGACTCTGGTCAGTTTCGAGTTTCGAGTTTCAGGTTTCGAGTTGTCGGCTTCGTGCTGGCTGATTAGTTGTTCCAATCGCTCCATCGAAAGAGCCAGGTGAGAACCGCGTTTGTCACTGACTACGGCGTGGATTTCGTCAAGGATAAGCGTGCGAGCCGTTTGCAGCATGCGGCGCCCGCCTTCGCTGGTTAACAAAATGTAGAGAGACTCGGGAGTGGTGACCACGATGTGCGGTGGTCGCTTGATCATCGCCGTGCGTTCCGCCGCCGGTGTGTCGCCGGTGCGCACCAGGGTTCGAATGTTCACTTCGGGCAAGCCCATCGCCTTCAGTTCGTCCTGAATGCCGGCGAGCGGGAGCTGAAGGTTGCGCTGAATATCATTGCTCAGCGCCTTTAAGGGCGAGACATATACGACATGAGTTGTGTCGTCGAGTTTTCCCTCGACGCCGAGGCGTACAAGGTCATCGATGGCGGCGAGAAAAGCGGCGAGCGTTTTACCTGAACCGGTAGGCGCGGCAATCAGAGTATTCCGGCCCTGCTTGATTGCCGGCCAGGCGTCATGTTGTGGGGGCGTCGCGTCGGGAAAGGTTTTCCCGAACCAGCGCGCTACTGCTGGATGAAAAATTTCAAGATTCATAAGGGACAGAGATTATAACCTGAGAGCAAGGAAATTGCACACATGAAACACCGGCCTAGACGTGCAATATCAGGAAGAAACAATCTCCGCAGATTACGCAGATTACACAGATAAGAAAAACGGGCAGGGATAAAAAGGGTTAGCCGGTTAGTGCCTAAAGCTTGGTCGTTTGGGTGCGCGGCAGTCTCTGACTTGCAGTCGCGCGCTTCGAAAACGTTCTGGGCTGCGACCAGTTCGACGGTCAGAGACCCAGTGATTAGTTG
>JBDUCB010000271.1:0-14964 GCA_040003695.1 bacterium | reverse complement strand
ACCAACAATGAAGGGCGCGACGGTTTCCAACGTAAACAAGCCGGCGACACTGGAAAATGGAGTTACCGTGACTGTGCCGCCATTTGTGAATGAAGGCGACCGCATTCGCGTCGATCCCACCGAAGGCCGCTATATTGAGCGAGCTAAGTAAGTAGGACAGACTTTCCAGTCTGTCCAGTTCGGCGCGAATGAAGGACAGACAAGAATGCCTGTCCTAGTAAGACTGACTTTCCAGTCTGTCCAGTTCTTGCGCCAATGAAGGACAGGCAAGAATGCCTGTCCTACCCAAGACAGGTAACGGTGCCTGTCCTACTTATGTACTTCATCTATAGCCTGCTGCTAGCTGTCGGTTTTCTCATCCTGCTGCCCCGCTTTCTCTACGATGCTTTTCATCATGGCAAATACGTCGCCGGATTTCGCGAACGGCTTGGGACGCTAGCGCCCGTAACCAGCCAGCCGTTGATTTGGATTCACTGCGTTTCCGTTGGCGAGACGCAGGCCGCGCGTCCGTTAGTTCTGGAACTAAAGAAACAACTACCCAATTATCGCATTGCGATCTCCACGACGACGCTTACCGGACAAAATCTTGCCAAGGAGATTTTCAAGAACGATACGGAAAAGATTTTTTATTTCCCTTTCGACTGGCGCCGGACCGTGCGCAGAACGCTTAAGGCCCTTCATCCCGAAGCAGTGTTAATTATGGAAACTGAGCTGTGGCCCGTCTTCCTGCGAGAGTGCGAAAGGCAACAGATTCCTGTTGTCGTATTGAATGGCCGCTTGTCTGAAAGATCATTCCGACGCTACCGCCTGTTTCGAGGTTTCATGTCGCGCGTCTTGCGTGGGGTTAGTTTAGCCATCATGCAGACTGAAGCAGATGCTGCGAGGCTGCGGCTGCTGGGAATCGCCGCCGAAAAAGTCCAAGTATCCGGAAGTCTTAAGTTCGATGCGGGTACACTGCCATTGAATGACGTTCTGACGAATGAATTGCGCACGCGTTTCAACTTCACTGACGCCGCGCCATTGATCCTGGCAGCCAGCACTCATGCGCCGGAAGAACGAATTGTTATTGAGGCTTTTGAGCGATTGACATCTCAAACGGCTCCGGCTGCGCGTCTGATGATTGCGCCACGCCATCCCGAGCGCTTTTCCGAAGTAGTGTCAATTATCGAAGCATCTGGCCTGCCCTGGACGCGCAGAAGTGCGCCGGAAAAAACAAGCGACAACAGTGCGAAAGTGATCTTGCTCGACACGATCGGTGAGCTGCAATCAGTTTATTCACTGGCAACAGTCGTTTTTGTCGGCGGCAGCATCGCGAAAACCGGCGGCCATAACATACTCGAGCCCGCCGCGGTAGGCGCTTGTATTCTAACGGGCGCGCATACGTACAATTTTCGCGAGATCGTTGAAGCATTCTGTCGCGCGGGAGCGATAGTACAGTTGCCCGCAATGCCTGATTCCGATATGGTCCCCGAACTTGAAAAGTTGATTACGCAATTTCTGGCCGATAGCGACAAGAGAAAACTCTTTGGCGAACGCGCAAAGCAGCTAGTCAATCAGAACCGCGGCGCAACTGAACGCACGATGGAATTGTTAAAGAAGTTATTAGCTAACTCGGTTCAGCATGCGGACAGCGCTACTCCGCTTCATCACAAACACGCGAGATCCTGATGAAGCTGGCAAACTCCTTGATACTTCCGCCTTTCAGCGCACTTTACAGCCTGGCCACACGGCTGCGTCTCGGAGCTTATCGCCGAAATCTCTTTCATGTCTCCACACTGGATGCCCCCGTTTTCAGCGTCGGCAACATTACGACAGGTGGAACCGGAAAGACCCCGCTGGTGGAATGGGTTTGCCGCGTTCTGGCTAAGGAGGGAAAGCGCGTTTGTGTGCTGACGCGTGGTTATGGACGAAGAGATCCTGGTGAACAGGTAGTAGTTAGCGATGGTGAAAACATTTTGGCCGACGTGTCCGCGGCGGGAGACGAGCCGCTACAGTTGGCCACGAATTTAATCGGAGTTGCAGCCGTTGTGTGTAACTCGAATCGGAGCGCGGCCGGGCAATGGGCGATTGAGAATTTGCAGTCGGAAGTTTTTGTTCTCGATGATGGTTTCCAGCACTTGCAGCTAGCACGCGATCTGAACATTGTTACGATCGACGCGACAAATCCCTGGGGTGGCGGCATGCTGCCTTATGGTCATTTACGAGAACCGCTCAGCGGTTTGGCTCGCGCCGATTGCGTGTTGCTCACCAGGACTGAAAAACCCATAGACCTGGCAGCGCTGACTGTAACTCTCAAGCAGATAGTTGGACAAACTCCTGTCTTTCGTTCTCGCATGGTGACTTCAGGATTGCGCCGGCTGGGCGGTGAGGTTGTTGACAACGATTCCTTAATTTCGCAGTCCGTTGGTGCATTTTGCGGCGTCGGCAATCCGATGTCTTTCTTCAATCATCTGCGGAGCGAGGGATTCGAATTAGCGTTTGAGCGGGCGTTCCCTGACCACTACAACTATCACCAGGCTGACGTCGATCGTATTGTGGCCGAGGTAAAAGCAAAACGGGCTACCAGTATTCTCACGACCGCGAAGGACGCAGTAAAACTCTCGTCACTTCACTTTGAAATTCCCTGTTACGTGCTGGAAATAGAGATTTCAATCGAAAACGAATCTCAACTGATTCAGCTTCTGCGAAATCAACTGATCCAACGACCTGCAAAAAACTGATTTAGACTAAAACCCACTCGGTGATTCGGGTGTTGAAGGTGGTGAAGTGCTTGGCGGTGGCAGTGTAGGTTTCGGCGTTGGCAGTTTGGGTGACGGCGCCGGCGGTGGTGTGTCGTCTACGCTCTGGCTGGGCGAAGGCAACGGCGTGTTCTTTTGACTGTTAGAATTCTCATTGGTGTTGTCATTGACGTTTGTTCCAACGCCAGCGGCGTCATTTGGATTCTCCGTGGGTGAAGGCGAGGCTGCCGGGTTGACATTTACGTTCTGATTGGTTGCGCCGCCCGCAGGTATACCGGATTCCGCCTGACCTGTTGGTGGTTGTGCAGGTTCCACTGGCTGTCCATTCGGATCCGCCGTCAAGGTTGAAGCGGGTTGCGCTTCGGTTGTAGGCGTTGCAGAGCGACGCGTGAACGCGTAGATGGCGCCAAAGATGACTAACAACCCAATCATCGACGGAATCAAAATTTTCCACGGATTGAAACTCGCGATGGGCGACGCTTCGTAAGGGGATGGCGAGGCTTCGTAGGGCAACGAAGGTTTAGGCATCGGCGTCGTCAGTCGCTTGCGCACCAAGGTCTCTTCATCCGCATCGTCGTGGGCTAACTCGCCAGATCCCCCAGGTCCCATTGCCACACTCAGGCGATCACTATTCGAGCGCAATGGAGTTGGCTCCATTTCGGCGGCAATTGCGAGGTCTTCAACCAATTCATCGGCGGATGCATAACGAGCGTGCGGCGACTTTTCCAAAGCTCGCGCAACCACGCCTGCGACCGCCGCCGGCACGTCGCTTCTTTCTGCAGAAACTGAAGGCGCGGGCTGTTGCAGGTGCTGCATCATAATTGCGGTAGGCGATTCGCCAATGAACGGCACGTGGCCCACCAGCATTTCGTAAATGATTACTCCCAGCGAGTAAATATCAGAGCGCGCATCAATATCTTGAGCCTGCGAACACTGCTCCGGAGACATGTATTGCGGAGTGCCAATCACCAGGTCTGGTGCGGTTAACCCGGGATCGTAATCACCTTCCCGCTCTTTAATCTTGGCAATGCCAAAATCCAGAACCTTTGCATAGTCGGCCGTAGTGTTACGCAAGAGCATGATGTTGTCGCTCTTGAGATCGCGATGGACCACGCCCTGCTCGTGCGCCGCATGAAGCGCCTCGCCTACTTGTCTAATAATTTCAACTACTTTGGGCAGCGGCAGCGGGCCTTCACGACGGATGAAGTCCTTAAGCGTTTCGCCATCGAGGTATTCCATCACCAAAAAGACTATTCCGTTTTCATCTTCGCCAAAATCGGTGACACTGATTGCATGCGGATGTGAAATTCGGGAGGCTGCGCGTGCTTCCCGTGAAAAGCGGGCCACAATTTTCTCGTCTGCAGCCAGTGACGGGCGCAACACTTTGACGGCGACGGTCTTGTCCATCAGCACATGCGTGCCTCTGTACACAGCGCCCATGCCGCCTTCGCTTAACTTTTGCTCGATACGATATTTTCCCGCGAGGGTTTGTCCCAACAATTCATCGCTGCTGGTTTCCAGAGCAATGCCATCCGATGGGCACAGGGTGGTGGTATCCGGATATTCCGCTCCACACTTCGGGCAGGTTTTCATCGAAGAGTTAACGCCTCGCTAATTTTTCTTATCGGGAGATGGTTCAGGCTATCACATCGCGTGAGACAGCGGCAAAGACACGATTAAACCAGTACTGTTCCTGCGATCCCGTGTTTACGTGTGAAAAATAAAAAGATGCGAGCGAGGCCATTAGGCCTGCGCTCGCATCCAAAGTCCGACAAACTTTAGTTTGTCGAAAACAACCGGCGAAGCACTGCGCGACAAACTAAAGTTTGTCGAACACCGCATTTCATTTCGCCTAAGTCTTAATAAACACAATGACCAGCGCAAACAGCACCAGTGATTCGATCAGGGCCAGACCCAGGATCATCATGGTCTGAATGCGGCCGGCTGCACCGGGATTGCGCGCCGCGCCTTCGCACGCTGCCGCGCCGATTCGTGATTGACCAATCGCACCTCCAAACACGGCGATCGCAAAACCAACGCCGGCGGCAAGTGCTTTTAAGCCGATGTTGTTATCGACCGGCGCTGCGTTGGCGGGCTGCGCGAAGACTGTCATCGCACTCATCAAAATGCCGGCCACAGCGAATAGGAATAAATTAAGTTTTCTCATTTTCAGTTTCTCCTGAATGTCTTGTCAGATAAAGAACGCGACTGTCGTGTTGAATTACCTGCTGAACTCTTATGATTTCGCCGGCTCCCGGTATCCGCCGCCCCTCGAACAACGGCGCTCCTGCGAAGCAGACCCGATAAATGTATTACTGTCAGCAGCCTCTCGCTTTTTGACAATCAACGTCCGCTGTTAACTGCGTACCAACGTGTAAGAGCACGACGCCCGCATCGCTCGATACGCGACCGTACTAACTATGAAGCCAACGCCATTTCTTCCGCCTGCCCTGCTTCGATCGAATGCTCATGCTCAGCATGCTCGTCATGCTCTTCATGGTCCCCGTGCGAAACTTCGCTCAAGTAAAGCTGTGACAGCAGCACAAAAACAAAAGTCTGAATAAAAGCAACGAAGACCCCGAGCGGCATCAGAAATATCGGAATTATCCAGTGCGTTATGCTGGGATAAAGACCGGCAACTGTGCTTGACACTTTTTCATCAGCAAACATGTTGCCGAAAAGACGTATGCCAAGCGAGAAGGGTCGGATGAAGTTACTTATTAATTCAATCGGAAAGATCAGCCACGAGATCCACCACACCGGCCCGGCAAGATGTTTGAGGTGGCCCAGCAGTCCGTTCTCTTTGATGCCAATGTAGTTGTAATAAACAAAAGAGGAGATGCCCAACGCGAAGGTCACACTGGTTGCGGCCGTTGGCGACATGAACAAAGGAAACAAGCCCATCAGGTTTGAAACCAGAATTAGTACCGCGAAGGTCATGACGACGGGAAAATATTTCAAGCCTTGTGGACCAATGATGTCTTCAAGCATGCCGCGCACGGCGAGCACCGCCAGTTCGAGCGTTTGTTGTCCGTGTCCAGGTTCCTCTTCTGAAAGCTGTCCTTTCAAAATCCAGACGATCGCCACGCTCAAAATACAGGCAATGACGAACATCACGGTGTACCAGGGGATCGCGTTTTCAGGAGTATATGGACCAAACACTGCTTCCGGCGTGGTGCCAAACTTGGCAAAGAATTTTGTCCAGAGTGGGTGCGTGTAAGTCATCTCAAACTTATACGCCCAGTCGCCGAAGTAATGATTAACAAACTCCACGATGATGGGAGTGTGTTCCGCCGACTGTTCCGCTGGTTCCGCCGCTGCGGCCGCGCCTTCCAAAAACATCAAATGATTTCCTCTCGATGAATAATTGCAAAGTAAAACTCTCTGAACGCCTCAACAAAGAGAGCGAAAACAAAACTGCAAAGGCCGGCGACAAGTGCCGGCACTGAGGCAATCCTGAATTTGTAAGCAATGAAAATCACTGACCCGATAAGCACATATCGCAGGACGTATTGGACCAGACTAAGTCGCGGCTTCTGTCCGTCAACCAGGACGCTGAACGCCGCAGTGGTCGAGCTGGTTAGCCAATAATGGTTCACCAGCGACAGCAGCCCGCCCAAGAGTAGGCCAGTGCTTACGCGCCAGGAGGCAAAAGGTAAACTCGCGCAAACCGCCACAATCACTACCACCGTCATGCTGCGAAAAATTCGCCGGTTGGTAGCGTCGCCGTTCGCGGAAAGTAATCCCGCAACTTGATTGTTATCGTTTTGATTCATTAGCAAAGCTGGGGATTTTACACGGGGAATCGCTCGCTTGTCGAGGTGCTGTGCCTAACGATTTTGAATCCGCTTCCCGCCAATTGCGACGGTTGCGGACCCGAGCGGTCAGTACCACACCGCGGTAGCGGGTGGGTTCTATGGTTTTTGATTGGCGATTGCAGACTGATCTAGCACGGCGACGCCAATCGCCAATCGGAAATCGAAAATCGACAATCGACAATAGATGACCCACCCGCTACCGCGGTGTGGTACTGACCTCTTGGGTCCGTAACTGTCGCTCTTCATAATTGCGAAGTCAGCCGCACAAACTGATAAAAACCGACAATCGCGCCTAGAACTATGCCCGCCGCTAACAACCATGGCCGTGTACCGAACCAGCGATCAGCTGCCCAACCAACTCCTGCTAGCGCGATTACGCAGCCAAACAATGTGAACGCCGCTGCATAAGCGATGCCGCTCTTTCGATTGATTTCGCCGTTATCAGAATTAGCCATCACTGCCAATTCTCTCGCGTTAGAAAATTCTTCGGCACTTCATACAGCATGGCGCGCGTAGAGTGACGCATCGAATCGTGGATGAAACACACATGCGTGCACCAACAGGCCTTACCGCCATCAATAGCATTTAGTTCTGCGCCTCGTTCCTGTGCAGCCCAAAGCGCGCCGAAGTCGAAATCGTAATCAGCAAGTGTCGCAAACTTTTCACGCAACTCGCAGGCGCGCACGTCACCGTTGTAATCAATCACCGCCGTTGTTTCCCCGGCCGTGCAAGGAAAAGGCCAGGCAGTGGATTCCTGAAAGTTTGCATGCTGATTTCGGTAATGCGTCGTAATCGCGCCTACGTAGGCCACGTTCTTCACGAAGCGTTTGCTCGCATCGTCCGCAGCAAACATGCGATCGCCGTAGCGCTTAGTTAACTTTGAAACGAACGTATAAATTTCCGGCAACACTTCCGCCGGCACTTGCTTGATCTCGTCGCCCACCAGCGTCTCGCCGCGAATGATGTTGAAATACTGTCCGTCAAGCTGAAAATTCTGCCACATAAACTCGCCGAGCTTTTCGATTTCGGTGTAGTTGTCGGCGCAAACCACGGTATTAACATTTAAGCGAAAACGATCGCCGAACTTCGCCTTTAGCGGATACAGCGACTCGATACACTCCAGCGCTTTTTCCCAGTTTCTCGGTACGCCGCGAATGTGATCGTGGGTTTTGCCGTAACCGTCGAGCGCGATATTCAGATAGAGATCCAGCTTCGGATGCGTGCCGAGTGCTCCATCGACAATCTCGTACACACGAGATTTGATCAGGCCATTGGTTGGGATGATCAGCCGATTGATGGCGTTGTTTTTTGCAAACGTCTCGATCACTTGCGAAACGTCGCGGCGCAAGGTTGGCTCGCCGCCTGACAACCAAAGGTCCGTAATCGGCGGCATCGTGCGCGACACCTTTTCGATCTGCGCGAAGGTGAGGTCACCCGGTTGATTCAACTCTTCGTGATAGAAACACGTCTTACAAAACGCGTTGCAGCGTGAAGTAACAAACAGGATGACTGTGCCCAGACGCTTTTCGCGTTTGGTCGAGCGCAGGAGTTGTACCAGTTGTACGGCTTTGTTGGGCATCGTTTCTCAGGTCCGACAAACTTCAGTTTGTCGTCTTACGCAACTTCGAGCCGCAAACTAACAGTTCGCGTTACCGGGGCAGCGCGACAAACTAAAGTTTGTCGGACTCGCGCGCGATGATGACAGCTTCAGTGGGCGATTTCAATTCGTAGGTTATGCCGCGCCATTTAATGCGACGCGAGGCAGCCGCAACAATTGCGTTCCAAAGATACAAGGCCGAAGTGATTGGCCATAGCGCCAGGTGAACAAACCAGACTTGGCGCAATTCCCTGCTGTATGCAGGTAACGCCACAACAAGCGCATTCAAGCGGAGGTGGGCCTTAAGCGTTCCAAGTAAATAAATGATCACGAGCAAAGATAACGGCACGATAATCGACTCGTGACGCATGGCGCGAACGATGATTAAAATTGCGCCGCCAAAAAAGACGAGACAAAACAACAGGCTGCCAAGGAAAACGGGTTTCCACAAATGCGGCGCGTAGACGCGAGTTATCTTAAGTTGGCGATTGGTAAACTCAAACAGTTCCCTCATCGTGCAAGAGTCCAGCGCTGGAACCAGACACGCAGGCACAAAATGAATTGGCAGCTTCGCTTCCTGTAACGCTCGCGTCAGGGTGAAATCATCCGACACGGTGCCACGCCAGCGTTCCCCTATTTGTAAGCTCTCGAAAGTCGACTTGCGAATTGCAGTCGAGCCACCCCAACAAAAGTTTTTGTCTTCTCCCGCGCCGAGTGCTGACGCAATTGACGCGTTCCAAACCGCGCGAAGGTGTGATGCCAGCCCACCATTGACGGGAATGAACCAGCGGTAGCCGCTCGCGGCTCCCATCTTTTCATCTGCGAGCGGCGCAATCAGCGATCGTAACCACCCGGATTGTGGCCTGGCATCCGTATCGACAAATACGAAAACTTCGCTGCGCGTATCTGCGCTTCCAATTGCGGTTCGCAGATTGTGCACCTTTTGCCCACTATCAGTTGCCGGTCCCGCGATAATAAGTTTAGTGGAAACGCGACTTGCCGCTTGCTGAGCTTCTGTTAATTTCGCGATTAAGGCGAGTGCGGGATCGTCTGCACGATCGCTGACGAAAATAATCTCATAAGCTGGATAGTCTTGTTCAAACAAGGCGGTGAGATTCTGCTCGAGGCCATCTTCCAAACCACGACACGGAGCAAACACTGAAACATAAGGCGTGAAATCGGCTAACGGTTTTGAAGTCTCACTGCGCACATAGCCAGCGAAACGAAGGCCGCCACGGAGCGAAAGAATTCCCAGCCAGATGACAATCGCAGCAAAGAAGTAGAAGACAACCATCGCCCGCTATGATCCTCTGGAGGTAGCGTTCGTCGCTATTTCAAAGCCACGGCCCCAATTGCCGCCAGCGGAGCGATCAGTTTTTGAGTTAGGTCAATTAATGGCTGTGGATAGACGCCGATGAAGATGATGCCGGCTACCGAGACAGCCAGCGCGGTTTGCAAAGCAGGCGAGAGTGAAAGCGGTTTGTCGTCGGCGATGCGATCGCCGAGGTACATCACTTTGATAAATCGTATGTAGTAGTAAAAAGAAACGACCGTGTTGATGATGGCCCAGGCGGCCAGCCAGTAGTACCACGTCTTCCCCTCGGCGGCGCCGCGTTGCAAGAGCCCGCCAAAAAGAAAATATTTCCCGATAAAGCCGCCCGTAATCGGCAAGCCACCAAGCGACAACATGAAGATGGTCATCATGGCCGCCATGCCCGGCGCTTTCTGCGCGAGGCCCGCCATGTCGTCGACGTTGTCGCCAATGATGCCGCGGCGGCGCAAGCTGATCACAATGCCAAACGCGCCCATGTTCATAAGCGTGTAGACCAACAAGTAGATTATTAGACCGGTATAGCCATAACTGTTTCCGGCAACGAGCCCGAGTAACAGATAACCCGCGTTCGAGATCGACGAGTAAGCCAACAAGCGTTTCGAGTTTTCTTGAGTGACTGCTGCCCAATTGCCGACCATGATGGTGATGGCTGCTACGAGACCAAGCAGTGGGGCCCAGTCAGCGCGCATGCTGTTGAGCGCTTCGATAAAGATGCGCGCGTAAAGCGCAAAGCTCGCGGCTTTTGATCCGGTGGAAAGAAATGCGGTGACCGAAGTAGGCGCGCCTTCGTAAGCGTCCGGCGCCCACATGTGAAACGGAACAGCAGCAATCTTGAAAAACAACCCGGCCGCCAAAGCAATCATGCCCAACAATAACATCGGTCTTAAGCTGGGCCCGGTGGCCTCGCCGAGCGGCGTTGCGCTCGCAATTGTAGCGATACTGCGTCCGATTTCACCAAGATTTGTGGAGCCGGCAATGCCATAAAGCAACGACATCCCGTAGAGCAAGATCCCGGACGAAAACGCTCCCAACAGAAAATACTTCATCGCCGCTTCATTCGAACGCTTTTCGCGTTTTGTAAAAGCGACGAGCACGTAGAACGTCAGGGCCATCAGCTCCAAACTGACGTAAAGCGAAATCAGATCGTAGCCGCAGGCGAGAAACATCATGCCGACGGTGGCGAACAGCACCAGCGCGTAGTATTCGCCATGTTGTTCGCCCTCGATATCGAGATAGCGAGTGGAGATCGCAATCGCCAACGCGGCTCCCACCAGAAAGATGCCTTTGAAAAGCAGGGCAAAGCCATCGATGCGCACCATCCCGTAGAAGCCATCGAGAGGCAGCGCGTCACGGACATACCACCATTGCAGGCCGAGCGAAAGCGCGGCGAGACCAACACCGAGCAACGAAAAGTAAGCGACCAATTTGCTCTTGCGATAAGGCAGGACAACTTCCATCACCAGCGCAAGGCAGGCACAGACCGTCAAAATCAGCTCGGGAGCAATGAGCTGTAAATCAGACGGGTTGAAAAGCGCTGTGGTGTTGGCTTGGAGTAGGAACATTGAGTTCGTAGACAGTAGTCAGCAGTCAGTAGTCAGTTGTTGGTCGTCACTCAAGAAGTTCAGAGTACAACCTTCAGGTTGCTGTCTGCGTGCACGCAAGCTAAAGCTTGTACTCTTCACTCTTCACTTTTCACTTATCAACCGCCGCGCGTTGCTGCACGGCGACTCCCGGCGGCAGCCCCGGGATTGGATAAGTTGGTCGCACCTGACGCACCACCGCATTCACCGGACGTTCGATGTAACTGAGGAACGCTTTTGGATAGATACCAATCCAGAGCGACATGATCACGAGCGGTGTCATGTAAATCCATTCGCGCGTGCTCAGGTCAACTAACTTTTCATTCTTCGGATTATCGATCGTGCCGAAAAACATTCGCTGATACAGCCAAAGCATGTAGCCGGCATTGAGTATGATTCCCAATGCGCCCCACGCCGCCCACATTGGATTGGCTTCGAAAGCGCCTCGCAACGAAAGAAATTCGGAGATGAAGACGCACAGCAACGGCAAACCGATGGCGGTCATAACCATCGACAGAAAGACCGCGGCGTACCCCGGCATGACATGCGACAGTCCGCCGAATTCCGCGACGTTTCGCGTGTGTCGCCTTTCATAAATAATTCCTACGAGAAGAAACAGAGCCGCCGAATAGATGCCGTGATTGATCATATGCAGCACCGCCCCATTCAGCCCGTTTGGGTTGAGCGCGAACAGACCAAGCATCACGATGCCCATCGACGAGACAGACGAATACGCCACCAGCTTCTTGACGTCGCCGTCTTTCTTCACCACGAAATACATTGCTGCCAGCGCGCCGTAAATTATTCCCACGATCGCCAGGAAGATCATTACGCTGCGCACGCCAAACTGATGGTTCGTGCCATTGAAGAAGAAGCTTTCATCGGCGGAAGCGGCGGGAAACATTGGAATATTGAAACGATAAAAGCCGTACGTGCCTAACTTCAGCAAGATGCCGGCGAGAATAACTGAACCGGCCGTGGGCGCTTCGACGTGCGCGTCGGGCAGCCAGGTGTGAAACGGAAACATTGGCACCTTGATGGCAAAGCCCAGCGCGAAGACGAAAAATAAGAGAACCTGCATTACTCCCATTGGCATCACCGAACCAAGCGCTTGCAGGTAAAGAATATTGAAACTGCCGGTTCCGTTTTGCGCCGCCGCCTGCAAAGTGGTGGAAACCATGGCCGATGCTTGCTGGTTTCCGGCCAGCAGATCGATGGTCGCTTGTGTGATCTTTCCGGTTAACGCAATGTCCTGAGTCAAAAAATAAATCTTCAAGACACCCAGCAACATCACAACCGATCCCACCAGCGTGTACAGGAAGAATTTTATTGCCGCATACAAGCGATTCTCGCCGCCCCAGATTCCGATCAGGAAGTACATCGGCACAAGGGATACTTCGAAGAACAAATAAAAGAGAAACAGATCCATCGAAGCGAAAACACCGACCACCGCTGTCTGCAACAGCAGCAGCAGGACGTAATATTCTTTTTCACGCTTTTCGATGTACTTCCAGGATGACAACGCTGCGATAACACCCAGCAATGTTGTTAACACAATCAACAAAACCGCCACGCCATCCGCGCCCATTTGATAGCGCGCGCCAATCACCGGGACCCATTGATGGTCCTCGAGAAACTGCATTCCGCCCATCGTGCGGTCATAAGCCAGGAGGGCCAATGAAGCCACAAAAGCCAGACCAAACCAGGCAGTCGCAAACTTTTTAATTTGATCTGATTGGCCCTTCTTGAAAAGAACCAGAATGATGAGCGCGCCCAGCGTGGGCAGCCAGGTTACTATTGAGAGTATGGGCAGACTTTTCATAAGAGTAGCAGTTAGCTATGCATCAAAGTGCCAACGCAAAAATGCTCTTTACGGCCCGGGCGATGTCAGCGCCGAAGAATAACGCCACCGCGGCAACCAGACCGAGCACCATCACCAGCGCATAATTCTGTGCAAAACCCGTCTGCGCGGCGCGGAACAGCGGAGACATCAAGCGAGCAACGAACGCCGCGATCGCGTTCACCACTCCATCGACAAGATACTGATCGGTACCGCCGGTAATCCGGCTTGAGAGTCGCGTCAACCACGCGGAACCATTCACACCGCCGTCGATGACTTTTGAGTCGAATGCAAACACGCCACGAGCGGCGTCCATCACTCGTCGCGTGACCGCCCAACCGAAAAATTCATCAACCCAATATTTGTTGTAGCTGGCCTGGTAAAGCGGTTTGAGTCGCGCTGCCCAAATGTCCGGCAAGCGCGTGTCTTTCACATAGAAAAGAAAACCGAGGCCGATGCCAATGCCGGCGACAATCAACGAGATGACAATGAACAGCCACTCGGTCGCAGTCTCGCTTCCGAGTTTGCTTTCCGCCGCATGCGCCAAATTGAAGCCTTCTTCGCCGCCATAGAGCGGAGGTAATTCAACCGGCACATCGTCAGTCGGCAACACCGCTCGTCTTTCGCCCACTTGCATCTCGACCGGCTTGCCAAGACTGTCGAGGATTTCTTCCTTGCCAAAGGAGTGTGTCGTCGGGTTCCAAATGATCGGGTCCATGAAGTTAACAATATTCATGCGCCCGCCAATGTGTCTGCCGCCGGTGAACGCCGTACTAATACCAACAAAGCCACCAACTGTGGCCAGCACAGCCAGCACTGCAAGCGGAACCCACATCGACTTCGGCGACTCGTGTGGAACGTCCCCGTGATGCGTGGGCGCGGGATGATCGTCAACCAGGTCTGCTTCATGTTCAGGGGTGTGCACGTGGTGTTTGTCCAGAAATCTTTCTTTTCCCCAGAACGTCATCGCGACCAGCCGCGTCATATAAAACGCGGTGCAGGTTGCGGCGATTGTTCCAACTATCCAAACAATCCAACCAACAGGTATGAATCTTGTGGATGCGGCATTCCAAAGAATCTCGTCCTTGGACCAGAAGCCGCTGAAGGGAATGATGCCGCAGATAGCCAGCCAGCCGGCCAGAAAAGTCAGATAGGTGTAGGGCATGTACTTTCGCAGGTTGCCCATGCGACGCATGTCCTGTTCGTGATGCATGCCGTGAATCACGCTGCCGGCGCCGAGGAACATCAGCGCTTTGAAAAATGCGTGCGTCATAACGTGAAAGATGCCAATGACAAATGCGCCCACGCCGCAGGCCATGAACATAAAGCCCAACTGCGACACAGTTGAGTAGGCGAGAACTTTCTTGATGTCGTTTTGCGTGATGCCAATCGTGGCCGCGAACAATGCCGTTGCCGCACCGACTAAAGCAACAACCATCATCATCGTTTGCGAATGCTGAAAGATGACATTCGTGCGCGTCACCATGTAAAGCCCGGCGGTCACCATCGTGGCCGCATGAATCAGCGCGGACACCGGAGTGGGACCAGCCATCGCATCCGGCAACCAGACGTGCAGTGGCAGCTGTGCCGATTTGCCGCAGGCGCCGATAAAAAGGCCCAGCGCGATCCAGGACAACAGACCCCAATGACCCAACGGCTCAAGCGGAAAGCTCGCTGCCTGGCCAAAAACGTCAGTGTATTGCGTAGTGCCAAACGTAGCGATCACGCCAAAGATCGCAAGTGCAAATCCAAAGTCGCCGATGCGATTGGTGATGAATGCTTTTCGTGAAGCGTTTGCAGCTTCCTGGCGATCGAAGTAATAACCGATCAACAAGTACGAGCAGAGACCCACCCCTTCCCAGCCGACAAACATCATCAGGAAGTTTGAGCCCATCACCAGCACGAGCATCGAAAACATGAACAGGCCCATGTAGGCGAAGAACCGGTAAAAACCCGGATCGTCGTGCATGTAACCGGTAGCGAAAACGAATATGCACAGGCCCACGCCGGTGACGATCAGCATGAAGATCGACGAGAGCGCATCGAGCTGATAACTCC
>JBDUCB010000237.1:0-4411 GCA_040003695.1 bacterium | reverse complement strand
GTTCCGTCTGCGCCAGATTTGCCTTCTGAGAAAATCCGGTCTTCGGCAGGTTGATAGTCTTTTTTAGATCGAGTGGAGTTTCAGTGGACATAGTTTGTTGCGTAATCGAATGAACAATACTAACAGCAGAGATGTTGAGTAGCCAAAATCAGACCTCTCATTAGCACCTGGCTTCAGCCAGGTGGTTTTTGGTTGAGCTACCAACGAAACCGTTTAAACGGTTTCAGCGCCTCTCTTGCTTTAATCCACCGGCCTGAAGGCCGGTGCTAATGAGAGGACAGCAAGTTTGATTTGCCTTGGCCAAGCAAAAACCCGAACCAGATCCGCGCGGATGATGGTTCGGGTTTTTCGTCTCAGCGTTTGGCCGGAATTAACCGATGAACATCTCATCCTCTCCGTAGGTTTGGTTAATGGGCTTCGGCAGCGGCGCTACCAGGACTTCGAGACCGCGGCGGAAGCCCGCCATAATCGCGGCGATTTCGCGAGCCGGCTCAACCACCCGGCGCTGGATGAAATCCGTAGTGGTTACTATCTGATCGTGGGTGCGGTCGATAGTACGACTTACAAGTTCAACCTTGTCGCGCGCCTCGCCCGCCGTTTCGCTAACCATATCCTTTAGCTCGCCCACTTCATCCTTGATTATCGCCAGCGATTCGGAGAGGTTCATGGTCGCAGTCGAGAGATGACCTGATACCGCGTTGAACTGTTCCGCGATCTGTTTTCCCTGCACGGCGATCTGTTTGCCCTGCTCGCTGATCACGGTGACGCGCTCGATCAAAGGCTCGAGCTTTTGTTCCAGACGAGTCACCGACTTCACCGCGCGGTTAACAAAGACCGCAATCGCGATCATTGCCACGGCGATGATGATGAAAGACAACGCGATCACCACCATCACCCAGAACGCAGGATCGTTCGTGTTCATTTGTAGGGCAAGGAAGGTCATGAATCATTTTCGTTTGCCGATTTCCAATGGCCGATTGTTAGAAACGTAGAGCGGCAATTTGGAATTTGGCAATAACTCAATTCGCCTTTTCCGTGTACTTCGGTGCGGCTTCAATCCTGCCGGACATTTCCGTCTTGCGTTTCTCTTCCTGATAAGCCTTCTTGCCGGCATCGATCGCTGCGGCCACCGTGCTCGTTTGGCGCGTCGCTGTTTCCCGAGCGGTCTGCGCTACCTCGCCAACCTTGCTCGCCGCTTGCGTGTAGATATCGGAAGCTCGCTCGCTTGCTTGCGAGTAGAGTTCGGTCGCGCGTTCGCGGGTGGCGTCGTAATACTCGCCGGCGCGGTCGCCCAACTGTTGCGCTGCTTCGCGCGATTTGTCGATGCCTTTGCGGGTCGCGTCAGCGATGTCGCCGCGCAGCTCCTGCCCTGATTTGGGAGCAAAAAGCAGCGCGATAACGGCGCCAATGCCGCCGCCAATCAAAAGGTAGGTAAGACGCGTGGAAACGCTGTCGCCTGAGTCACGTCGATAATCATCGTTTGCCATTAGAGGGTCCTTTCTCCGAAAGCAAAGCCCGAGCCTTGCCGTGTCCATATTTACGATTAAGAAATTTTCACTTTGGACTATAACAAAAGGCTGTGAAGGGAAGCAAGAAACTGGGCCAAGTCGGAAAGCGCGCTTCCAGAAATAGCCTTAGGGGGGCGATTACTCGTTTTCCCGGCGGCCGCCGTTGTACTGATCGAGTTTACGGTAAAGCGTCTTACGCCCAATGCCGAGGGCGCGTGCGGCGTGAGTTTTGTCGCCACGCGTATAGTCGAGGGTCGCTTCAATCGCCTGCCGTTCGATTTCATCCATCGACGACGGTACCGTGACTTCAAATGTTGTGGTGCGTCCTTCGCTCGCGGCGCGCGCGCGTTCTACTTTGATCCGATCCTGCTCCTGCAAAGCGATCTTGCTGATCGCTTCGGGTAAATCTTCCAACTCAATCTGCCGTCCCGAAGCGATGATCACTGCGCGCTCGATTGCATTTTCCAGTTCGCGCACATTGCCCGGCCAATCGTAAGTAATCAAAGCCTGCAAAGCGTCTTTCGAAATGCCCGAAATGAAACGCCCGGTTTTCTGTTTGTAGTGCTCGAGAAAATGAATCACGAGCGGATGAATATCTTCTGACCGCTCGCGCAGCGGCGGTAGGACGATAGGAAAAACGGAAAGCCGGTAAAAAAGATCGCGACGAAAAGTTCCGAGTTCAGTGGCGCGTTCGAGATCAACATTTGACGCGGCAACAATGCGCACGTCCGCTTTCAGCAATTCACTACCGCCGACGCGGGTAAACTCGCCATCCTGCAAAACGCGCAAAAGGCGAACCTGCGCCGACAGACTCATCTCACCAACTTCGTCGAGAAACAACGTGCCGCCGTTGGCTTCTTCAAATCTTCCCTGGCGCCGCGCACGCGCATCGGTGAAGGCGCCTTTCTCGTGTCCAAACAATTCCGACTCAAGCAGTGTCTCCGGAATGGCGCCGCAATTGAGTTTCACATAAGGCTGATCCTCGCGGCCGGAGTTGTAATGAATCAGATTTGCAAGCAGCTCTTTGCCCGTGCCTGACTCGCCCTGAATGAGCACAGTCGTTTGCGTGTCAGCAACGCTGAGCGCCAACTCTATTGCGCGACGAATCGCCGGCGTTTGGCCGATCAAACGATCCTCGCCGTAACGTTCGTGCAGCGCGTCGCGCAAATGCATGACTTCGGCCGACAGTTGATCACGCTCCAGCGCTGTGCCGATTTGATCGGCAATACCCTCGACCAGAGCCACTTCGTGATCCTGAAAACCTTGCCGCGCCTCGCTCCAAACCAGACCAAGCAACCCAAAGGTGTGTCCGGCAACACGTACCGGCGCAACTAGTGCCGCGCGTCAGCCGAGAATCGAATTAAACATCAAACGAAACGGAAACGGCAGATCGGAATCCAACAGGCGCAGAGTTTTTCCTTCTACCAGAACTTCAATTGCCTTGGGAAACTCGCTGAGATCCAGGGACTGTGCATGCTCTTCTATCAAGCCTTGAACCGAATCAGTGGTGGCGTGCGGAGCTGCTTTGAAAGCCACCAGACTGATGCGTCCACCTTTGGGATCGAGCACGCCGAGCGCCGAATAATCCGCGCCCACAAGTGTGATGGCGCGTTCGAGCACCAGTGAAGACACTTCCCGAAAGTCGGAGCGCGCGTTAATCGCGTTTGCGATTTCCAGCAGAGCGCGCTTTGTTTCCGCTTCCCGTTCTTTATCGGTGTATAGCCGTGTGTATTGGTAGCCAACGCCGATCTGCCGCGCAATCGACTCAAGAAACGCAACCTCATCGTCGAGCCAAACGCGCGGCGTGCGCGTGGTGTGCATGCCCACCAGACCCAGCACGTCGTCACCAAGAATCACCGGCACCACCAGCAGCGAGCGCGTACCCAAACCTTTCGCCAGCATGCGAACTTTCTGGTTCAAATCTGGGGCGGACGTATCGTCAAGCCGAATCGGTTTGGTCAGGTCAACATGTTCTGACAGTTGTCGCAAATCTAAAGGAATGGCCGTCCCGAGGCTTGAGGGGACATCATCTGACGCGCGCCATTCGTGGCTAATGCGCAGCTCGGTCGGCGAAGTTAACTGGATAACGTCGCAGCGGTCGACGTTCATCATGCGGCCCAGCTCAGAGACGATAACGGTCAGGAAGCGATCGAGATTTATGGCGGACGGCAAGGTCAACGCGAGGCGATTGATAATTCCTTCGCGCGCCTCGTGCATCTTGATTTTGCGCTCGAGCGAGAGAGATTGGGCGGTGTCTGACATGGGGACTTAATTCATCAGGGATCATAACGAACGGCCAGCGGATAACGCAAACGGCCACTTACACCCGTAATGCAAACTGGCAGTTTGCGATCCATAATTAAGCCTTGTTTCGCAAACTAATAGTTTGCGCTACACTACTTTTGAGTAGTTCTTATCAGCTACGGAGTTTGAAACGCATGCCGATTTACGAGTTTGAATGCACCAAGTGTAAAGCGCACACCGAAGTTTTTCAGAAGCTGAACGATAAACAGCCGACGAAATGCCGCAAGTGCGGCGGGCGGCTGGAGAGACAAATTTCGGCGCCGGCGATCCAATTCAAAGGATCGGGTTTTTACCTGACTGACTATGGTCGCGCTGGACAAAAGGGTTCAGAAAAATCCGAGAGCGAAGCAACCAGCAGCGACGACAAAAAATCTGATAAGCCTGAAAAGAAAACTAAAGAAACCTCCCCGGGTAAGAAAACTTCCGAAAAAGCTTCCTCAACCAAAGTCTCTACTGGTGATTGAAGCCCGCGTTTTTCAAGTTCATGTCCGACCGATTAACGAGCGTCAAGGCAACCAATTGCAGCACGAAAAATGGAAAGCGGTTGCATGCTTTCTCGATTTTCATTTGTCTTGCCTTGCTGGGCACGTGTGTGGCGT